>SKZP01000030.1 GCA_007127275.1 Planctomycetota bacterium | reverse complement strand
TCCGCCGACGGAGGAGAACCCGCAGTTCAGCACCCACGGCATTGTGCATGTGCTGGACGAGAACGAATTGTTCGACTTCCGGGATCAGGATATCTCGAAGATCCCCGGCTCGGACGACGACTGGGAGCTGATCGACGGGTGGAACGAGGGGATGCGCTATCAGCGCTGGGCCGGTGTGCAGAACCCGCCGGAAACGGCCCGCAACCCGCGCCGCTTCGACCTCTATTCCGCCGGGGAAGACAACGATTGGGACACGGAACTGATCGGCAACTGGAGCGAAATGGACGAAGAATGAGTTCGCCGGCCCTGGCCGTCGACGTCGCGATTCCGCGTGCCCTTCCCCCGCCTTGTGTCCACTGCAGGAGAAGACAATGGATCGGCACTCCTCGCCTCCACGTCCCCTTCCGCGTCCCTCGTCGCCGCGAGGCCGAGGCGGCTTCACGTTGGTCGAGCTGATGATCGTGATTGCGATTTTGCTGTTTCTGATGACGATTGCGGGGGTCGCCTTTAGCGGTCTGTTCACCCGGGCGCAAGCGACGCGGACGATTCAGGCGATCACCGTGACGGTCGACGTGCTGGAACGCTTCCGCGAGGAGTTTCCCGAGCGGACCCTCGACGAAGATACGGTGGAGCGCGGCTTCCCGGTCAAGGAAAACTGGAACAACTTCGAGGTCGCCGATCATGAGATCTCCGCGATGACCGACGGGGAATGGCTGCGCCTGCTGCTCGCCCCGACCGCGGAGGAACTCGAATATCTCGAGGAGGCCGGGATCACGAGGAACGTTGCGGAGATGGTCGACGACGGGCAGAACGTGCTGAGTCGCTTCATCAACGACAACGAACTCTCCGTCCGCATCGGCGAGAGCAGCCGCGAGATCCAGCCCGGAATGGCGATCACCGATGGGTGGCAGCGCCCCCTGTACTACCGCTTTCCCGGGCTCTCGCACGTCGCTCAGCGCAACTACATGCACATGAGCGGTCAGAACAACCTGATGCTCGGGGTGCCCGATATCTGGTCGGCCGGCGCCGACGGCGAAAGCGAATACGGCGAGTACGGCGGCGAGCGGCCGGAACAGGGGGTGATTACCGAGTGGACGGAGCGAGTCAACCACCCCTTCCGCTCCTATTCCGAGGAGTACATCGACGACATCGCCAATTGGTTCCCGCTCGACCGCTATTGACCGCACGTGAGCAAGGGGCCCCTTTGCCGCAGCTTACTCGCGAACCGCCTACCCGCGAACGGAAGGAAACGACGTCATGGCACCCACCTGGATCGTCCGAACGGGGCGGCAGCGCGGCTTCACGCTCGTGGAGCTGATGGTCGTCATCGGGATCATCATGCTGCTGATCGCGATTTCGGCGCCGATGTTGACGACGATGGCCCAGCGCCAATCGCTCGAAGGTTCGGTGGAACTCGCGCGCGTCGAGTTCATGCAACTTCGCCAGCGCGCCGCCGCCACCGGCTTGCCCGTCGTCACCGTCGTCGAGCACTGGACCGACCCGATTCGCTTCATGTCCTGGTCGCCGATCTATGACGATCAGGAGGAGAAGTGGGTGTGGATGCTCGTCTCCGCGGTGCGCATGCCCAACGGCGTCTGGCCCGACGACATGTGGCTCAACGAAGTCGACAACATGGGGGAGAACACCGAACTGCCCTCCGGAATCGCCTTTCAGGACGCCCTCTACACGCTGCTGGTCGAGGATCACAGCGCCGATGGCTACTATTCCTTCCCCGCGCCCAAGCACGCGGTCCCCGACGAGACCTACAACGGCATGACGATCCGCCGCGAGCGCAACCGCTGCTACGCGCTCGTCTTCACCCCCGAGGGGACGATGCACATCGTCGGCCGGCGCAACGTACCGATCACCGATCTGCACGTTCCCAACCCCGAGGCGGAGGACCCCGATGGCGACCTGATCTTCACCAACGGGCGAAAAACCATTTACATGAACATCAATGTGGCCACCGGACGCATCGAATGGACCACCGGCCCGCACCGCCCGCCGGAATCCGAGGAGTAGGCCGGAAATCCGCTTGAGTCATGGCCTTCGTAGCGTCGTCCTTCGAATTGGCAAGGAGAGAGAGACCGATGGCACACCTTTCCACCCGTCGCACCTCCGCAGGCGGCTTCACGCTGCTCGAGATCCTGCTTTCGCTCCTCTTTTTGAGCCTCGGCATCATGGGAGTGATTGCGTTCTTCTTCCTCGGCGCCGCGGACAGTCGCGAAGCCGTGCGCATGACCCGTGCGACGATGATTGCCAAGGAGGTGCGCCAGGGGCTCATCCATGCCTTCCGCTATCCCATTCATGTGGATGCCACCGGCAGTGGCGAGGCGACCTATCCGGTATACCGCTTCGAGCTGCCCACCGTGCGCGCCGCCGACGGCGACCCGCCGCCGAGCGGCGAGCGGGGGGTCTGGGAGATTCCCGGCTACCAAACGGAGCGCAACTGGAGTGAACTCAACGGCTTCTACTTCGTGATCGACGACAACTCCTCGGCGGTCCCGGCGACGTTCTCCGACGCGACGCTCGGGGTGCTCGACGGCGAAGGGGACCCGGCCGATGCCGTGCTCGACCTGCCGAATCAGGGCGCGCCCAAGCCGGACGGCTCGTTGATGGAGAACATCTATACCTGGGAGTACCGCGACGGCTTCAAGCGCTCGACGTTTCCCGAGGTCTCGGACTTCAACGAAGACGACTCGCACATGTACTCCTTTCGCATCCTGATCCGCCGCGGGCCCTCCGCCGCGGGAGAGTCCGGCGGCATGTTCGAGCCGGGCGATGTGCTTTGCGTGACCGTCTACGTCTTTCGTCAGTTCAACCCCGACGCGGTCGACAACACCCCAGGCTTCGACTGGGACGATTTCGACATACGAACCGGCCAGGCCAGCTACTCGACGCCGGCCGGGCCGGTGCCAGGGATTCAGCCGTTGGCGAGCTTCCACTTCTACATCGGCTCCTCGTGATGCCTCGCTCTTCTCATTGCCCGCGCGCGTTTCCGCTGATTCGTTAGGAGAACGCTATGTACCGCCGATCGACCCGCGGCTTCACACTGATCGAACTGATGGTGGCGATGGCGTTGATGCTGATCCTCATCATGATGATCGCGTCGTTCGTCGCCAACGCCCAGCGCATCTACAACGCCTCGGTCGCGCAGGCCCAGGTGATGTCGAACGCGCGCATGGCCCTGCAGGTCATGGGGCGCGACCTAAGCAACATTCACTCGACGCTCGCCGTCTCGCCGATGCCGATTCCCACCGACCCGGAGGACAACTTCACGCCCGAGGGTCAGGAAGGGGCGGCTGCGCTTGTGCTGCGCTCGTTCGGCTATGTCAACGAAGACTGGTGGATGGATCCCACCGGCCAGGACGAAGCGAATTGGGAAGGTTATTCCCGCATCGACCCGATTGCGCCTCCGGCACACGACGACGGCGTTCGTGGCGACGCCTTTCTCCAATTCTTCGCGACGACGCGCTACTACAACCCGTATCCGCAAGTCGGTGATCCGCGCTTCGAGTATCAGCCCGTGCTCGTTCAGTATTATCTACGCACGCGCCCCGAGGTCGAAGAGTACTTCATGCCCGGCGCCTACCTGATGCGGCGCATCCAACCGTTCGAGATCTCCGTCGACGAGGCCGGCGCTGCACAATTCGATGGGTGGAGCACCCCGATCGAGGACGATATCTGCGGGTTCATTCGCGGGGTGCGTGTCTACTACTACGACCGGGAGCGCGAAACTATCGAGAGCAACGAAGACATGCGCTTTATCGAGGCCGTCAACCCCAACGAGACCAACGCAACGACGATCGCGCCGTCCGGCGACGACGAGACGTTGGATCCTGACGTCGAAGACCGGCCGCGGTCAATGTGGGATGGCGGAGCCGGGGGGGACGGCGCGATCACCTTCTGGATACCGAGCCAATGGAGCGGGTGGCTCAGTCCTGTGCAAGGGCCCATTTCGCCGGCATTCGACAAAAAGATGTTCCTCCCTCCCTCGATCATGGTGCGTCTCCTGGTGACGAACCCCAACGGAACCACGTACCGCGAAGTGCAAGAAGTCTTCCCCTTGCCGGCTGCACCGGAACGCATCCCGGTCAACCCATTTCAATAACGATCATACCCGCCACCGAATCACGACCCAGCGAGCGGAGCGTCCCAGCCCTCCGCTCGCTGATGTTTTTGGGGCCGATCGGGAGCGGGGGACGAGAGTCCCCCGAGTCCCCCCCGCGCGTTCGCGAACCCGTTTGCCTCGGGGGATTCTCGCTTCCCGCTCGTCTCAGAGCGGAGTCCTTGTGCGCTTCACGTCAGTGCATACGAAGCACTCGTCGGCACCCGCGGCGCGTTGAGTCGGCTCGTCTCGGCAAATGCGGCTTGCCTGTTTTGCCTCGTGCGCCTGCCGACTTATACTGCGGCGTCGGCCGCGGCCCGTGTTCCCTTTGTGTTGCACCTCCCTTTTTCGCTCCACGGCGGCGCACGCCTTCCATCTCACCCCGAGGACATGGCGATGCTTGGCAACCTCTCCTCGCTGCCGGATCTCGTCTATTCGCGTGCGCAGAAGTATCCGGACAAAACCGCCTACGTCACCTGCATGCCCAACGGCATGAACGGCACGCTGACCTTTCGCCAAGTGGACGAGCGCAGCAATGCCTTGGCGCTGTACTTGCGCGACACGCTCGGCTTGGACAAGGGGGACCGCGTCGCGGTGCAGATGCCCAACTGCCTGAGCTATCCCGTTGCCGTCTTCGGCGTGCTCAAGGCGGGGTGCGTGCTGGTGAACACAAATCCGCTGTATACGCCGGGGGAGATGCTGCGCCAGTACCGCGACGCCGGGGTGCGCGTCGTCATCAGTAGCGACATGTTCGCCGACAAGATGGCGCGGGTGCTCGAGGAGTTGCCGGTCGAGCAGGTGTTGATCACGCGAATCTCGGACTACTTTCCTCGTCTCGTCGCGCGGGTGATTCGGCTGATCCAGAAGTACTGGAACAAGCAGATTCCGCCGGTCACCTTCGAGAACCACCGCTACCTCACCTCGGTGTTGCGCGAGCACCGTGCGAAGGGTGAGGAGGGAAAGCTCGAGGGGTATCTCGCCGAGCTTTCTCGCGACGACGTCGCCGCGCTGCAGTATACCGGTGGCACAACCGGCGTGAGCAAAGGGGCCGTGCTCACGCACGGCAACCTGCTTGCCAACGTCGCGCAGATTCTCGAGTTGATGGAGGATTCAATCGTCGAGGGGGAAGAGTGCGTGCTTACCGCGCTGCCGCTGTATCACATCTTTGCGTTCACGGTGAACCTGCTCGGTTTTTGGTGCGTCGGCGCAAAGAACGTGCTGATTCCCAACCCGCGGCCGCTGCCGAACTTGAAGCGCGCGTTCGAGAACTACCCGGTGACCTGGCTGACGGGGGTGAACACGCTGTTCAACGGGTTGTGCAACGAGTTCTGGTTCCGCGAGTATCCGCCGAAGCGGCTCAAAGGATGCGTGGCCGGCGGCATGGCGCTGCAGAGCCGTGTCGCCGAGCGTTGGTTCGAAGTCACCGGCGTCGAGGCGGTCGAGGGCTACGGACTTACCGAGGCCTCGCCGGTCGTCACGTTCAACCCCATTGGCGGCAAGGTAAAGCCCGGCACCATTGGCCAGGCGTTGCCGGAGACCGAGGTCGAGTGCGTCGACGAGCAAGGCAACGTCGTCGCACCGGAGACTCCCGGCGAGCTTTGGTGCCGCGGTCCGCAAGTGATGAGAGGGTATTGGCACAACGAGGAGGAAACGCGCAACGTGCTCACCGAGGACGGCTGGCTCAAGACCGGCGACATTGCCGTGCGTGACGAGGAGAGCTTTTTTCGCATTGTCGACCGCAAGAAGGACATGATTGTCGTCAGCGGTTTCAATGTCTACCCGAACGAAGTCGAGGACTGGCTCGTCACCCACGAAAAGATTGCTGAGGCGGCGGTGATTGGCATTCCCGACGAGACGTGCGGGGAGGTGGTCAAGGCGTTCGTCGTTGCCGCGGATGACTCGTTGACCGTCGAGGAGGTGAGGGAGTATGCGCGCAAAGAACTCGTCAATTACAAGGTTCCCAAACAGGTCGAGTTCCGCAGCGAGTTGCCGAAGTCACCCGTCGGCAAGATCCTGCGCAAGGAACTCAAGCCCGAATAGGAACGCGCCGTCATGGTAAGTCGCGAAGAAGAAATCCTCCTTGCGGTGATGGTCGCGCTGATCATGTTGGGGATGGGCTCCTCCCTGACATGGAAGGATTTTCTGCTCGCGATCAAACGCCCGTGGGGCTTGATCATTGGGGCGGTGTCGCAGTTCGGCTTCATGCCGCTGATTGCGCTTTCGCTCGCCTTGGCTCTTGCGCTGCATCCCATGGTCGCGGTCGGCTTATTGCTGATGGGCTCCATGCCGGGCGGCACCACCTCGAACATCTTCACCTACTTCTCGAAGGGCAACCTCGCGCTTAGCGTGTTGATGACGGTGAACTCGACGCTGCTTGCGCTGCTGATGGTGCCGCTCATTCTGCTCGCCTACGGCGGCTGGTTCGTCGTGGACGGCGAAGCGGTGGAGATTCCCGTGCGCAACATTGTCGCGACGCTCTCGGTGCTGCTCGTACCGGTCGCACTCGGCATGACGCTGCGCCGGCACAACGCGAACGTCGGTGCGCTGCTCGAGTTGCTGGGCAGCATTCTCGGAATTGTCGTGATCATCTTTTTGATC
>SKZP01000349.1 GCA_007127275.1 Planctomycetota bacterium | reverse complement strand
TTGCTAGTGGCTCGTGATGAAGACGTTCATCACCTCGACCACGCGCCCCGTTCTTTTCACTAGCCACCAGCCACTAACCACCAGCCACTCCTCTTCTCACCACAGCAATTGATCCACCTTGCGGACGTAGACATGGGTGTCGCGGTTTACGCCCGTGGGCCCCCAGTAGTTGAAGTGGTAGGTGAACTGGGCGTAACCGCCGAACATCAGGACCGGCTTGAGCCGCGTGCGGGTGAGGCTGTTGTGGCCGCCGCCGCGGCGGTTGCCGCGCAGATTCGACTTGGGGTTGCCGTAGGTGCGCTCCGGCGAGTGGTAGATGATGCAGACGCCGCGGGGTATGCGCGCACTGACGCAGGCGCGGGTGACGTAGACGCCGTGGTCGTTGTGCACCTCGACCCAGTCGTTGTCGTTGATGCCGAACTCCTCGGCGTCCTTGTCGTTGCACCAGAACGGCTCGAGGCCGCGAGAGAGCGTCGTCATGCGCTCGTTGTCGCCGTAGGTCGAGTGGATGTGCCACTTGCCGTGCGGCGTCAGCAGGTTGAGCGGCCGCAGCTCGCCGGCGCGTTTCGCATCGCCGAGCATCTGGTCGGTGTAGACGAGGTCGCCGTAGACCATCGGGCTCGGGCCCGGCTTGAACGTCGGCAGGTGCTCGCCGAAGGCGAGGTACCCGTCGTGGTCGAGGTACATGCTTTGCCGGCCGGTGAGCGTGCGCCAGGGGACGAGCCGCTCGACGTTGTAGGTAAACGGCGAGTAGGCGCGGCCGTCGGTGAGCAAGCCCGACCAGACGGGGCTGTTGAGCAGCCGCCGCGGTTGCGCTTGCAGATCCTTGTAGGTGATGCGCTGGGCGCGGTTGCCCTCGGCGAGGTCGGTGAGCTTGAGGCCGACCTTCTTCTCCATCTTTTCGTAGCCGCGGTAGGCGAGCTCACCGTTGGTTTCGCTGGCGAGCAGCAGCACCGCGTTGCAGGCGTCCTCGTCGTCGCGCACCGAGGGGTAGCGCTCGCCGCTTACCTCGACGACCGGGCCGTCCTTGATCATCTGCTCGTAGACGTCGCCGGCGAAGTACTTTACTCCGTGCGCGCCAATCTCCCCTTCCTTTACCGCCGGGCCGAGGGCGCAGAAGCGCTCGTGCAGGTTCTCGTAGTCGCGGGTGACCACCTTGATGTGCGGCATCGTCTTGCCGGGGATCGGCTCGCACTCGCCTTTCTTCCAGTCCTTCACGTTGGGCTGGGCAAGCTCGTCCGGCGAGTCGTGGGCCAGCGGCGCGCAGTGGATCTCGCGCACCTTGCCGGGCAGGTGATTCTTCGCAAGCGCGGCCGTCTTCTCGGCAATGGAGCGGAAGGCCTGCCAGTCGCTCTTCGTCTCCCACACCGGCGGCACCGCGCGGCTCAAGGGGTGGATGTAGCTGTGCAGGTCGGTGCTGTTGAGGTCGGCCTTCTCGTAGAAGGTGGCCGCGGGCAGTACGACGTCGCTGTAGAGGGCCGAGGTGTCCATGCGGAAGTTGATGTCGACGACGAGGTCGAACTTCCCCTTCACCGCGTCGCGCCAGACCGTTTCCTTCAGTGTGCCCTCGGCGACCTCCTTGGAGAGCTCGTTGTGGTGCGTGCCGAGGTAGTGGTTGAGCATGTACTCATGCCCCTTCGCACTCGACATCAGCGCATTGCCGCGCCAGATGTACCAGACGCGCGGCCAGTTCTCCTCGGCGTCCGGATCCTCGACGGCGAACTTGAGCTTGTCCTGCTTGAGCTGCTCAACGACCCACTGGACAATCTCTTCGTCGCTCTTGCAGCCCGCCGCTTCCGCTTCTTTGACGAGGTCAATGCTGTTGCGGTTGAACTGCGGATAGAACGGCAGCCAGCCCAGCCGCACGGCCTTGGTTTGCAGGTCCATCGTGTGGCCGCTGGCGAGCTCGTCCTCCTCGTTGTTCGGCATGGCCGCGTATTCGCGGAACTGCCGCTCGTAGCGCCACTGATCGCTGTTGACGTAGTGCCACGACGGCGCGTTCTGCAGGCGCTGTCCGCCTTGCCAGTCCTTGCCGAAGGCAATGGTGCTCCAGGCAGCCATCGGGGCAAGCTTTTCCTGGCCGACGTAGTGGGCGAGGCCGCCGCCGTTGACGCCGACGCAACCGCAGAGCATCAGCGCGTTCATCGCCGCGCGGTAGATCAGGTTGTTGTGGTACCAGTGGTTGATCCCCGCCCCGATGATCACCGTGCACTTGCCGTTCGTGCCCTCGGCGGTGCCGGCCCACTGGCGCGCAAAGCGCAGGATGTCGTCGCGGCTGATGCCGGTCCACTTTTCTTGCCAGGCCGGCGTGAACGGCACGTCGTCGTCGTAGTCCTTTGCCGGGTTGTCCCCGTCGAGGCCGCGGTCGACGCCGTACTGCGCCATCAAGAGGTCGTAGACCGTCGCGACCCACTTCGTGCCTTCGCTGGTCTCCACCTTGCGCAGCGGCACCGAGCGCGTGATCTCGACGCCGTTGCCGAAGTCGTCGAACAACGTCGGCGCGGTCTTGTCGTGCTGCTCAAGGAAGGTCAGCTCGAACTCGAGCGGCTCGCCGCTGCCGGCTTCCTCCTGCTTGAGGTTCCACTTGCCGTTTTCTTCCTCGCTCTGCGGCCAGCGGTGGCCGACGGCGCCGCCGGGCATGCGCGGCTCGTTCGAGGTCTTGTCCCACACGAGAAACTTCCAGTCGCCGTGCTCGGCATCCGCGTAACGGCTGACGGTATTCGCCCGCAGGAACTTGCCCGGGCGGAGTTTGCCGCCTTCGTCCTGCATCTCGACGAGGAAGGGCGTGTCGGTGTAGCGCTTGACGTATTCGAGGAAGTAGGGCGTCTTCTTCTCGTGGTGGAACTCTTTCAGGATGACGTGGTTGACCGCCATCCAGAAGGCGCCGTCCTGGCCCTTATTGATCGGCACCCACTCGTCGGCGTACTTCGCGACCTGGTTGAAGTCGGGAGCGAAGACGACCATCTTCGTGCCGTTGTGCCGGGCTTCCGCGGCGAAGTGGCAATCCGGCGTGCGCGTCATGTTGAGGTTCGAGCCCATGACGGCGAGGAACTTTGCGTTGTACCAGTCGGCACTTTCCTGCACGTCGGTCTGCTCGCCCCAGGCCTCGGGGGAGGCGTTGGGCAGGTCGCAGTACCAGTCGTAGAAAGAAAGGTTGACCCCGCCGAACAATTGCAGAAAGCGGGAACCCCCTCCGTAGCTCATGAAGCTCATGGCTGGGATCGGCGAGAAGCCGATCACTCGGTCGGGGCCCCATTTCTTCGCGGTGTGGACATTAGCTGCCGCCATTAACTCTAAGGCCGTGCGCCATTCGGCCCGGCGGAAGCCTCCCTTGCCGCGAGCCCGCTGGTAGCGCTCGCGCGCTTGCGGGTCATTCTGCAACGCTGCCCACGCGTCGACGGGGTCAGAATGTTGCTGCCTGAGTTGCCGCCACAGATCGAGCAGCGGTCCGCGCACATACGGATACCGCACCCGAAGGGGCGAGTAGAGATACCACGAATACGAAATACCCCGCTGGCAGCCGCGCGGCTCATACGGCGGCAGGCTGCTTTCCAGCAGCGGGTAGTCGAGTGCTTGCAATTCCCAGGTAACAATCCCGTCCTTGACGAAGATCTCCCAGGAGCAGCCGCCGGTGCAGTTCACACCGTGGGTCGAGCGGACCCGTTTGTCGTGCTGCCAGCGGTTGCGGTAGAACTCCTCCCACCGGCGAGTCTTGGGCGCGACAATGTCTTGGATCCACTTGAGGGCCTTGCCCGTGCTTGTGCCGTTGCCATTACCGTTGTTCATCGCCGTGCTCCCTCTACCAGTGGTTTGCGGACTGCGGTGAAGCGTTTGCGCCAGATGAAGTCGAAGACACCGAGGAAGAGGATTCCGCCGAGCACGCCAAGGATGAGAAAGAGCTCGCCCCAGCCACGCTCATCCTCGGGGGAGCGGTCGCTCACACTGGCGAAATAGGCGTTGAGCGCGAGCGCTTCTTCCTCGGTGATCGGTTTGTCGTCATATGCCTCGCGCATCATCGGGAAGGCGGGGTTCTGGATGGTCGTGAGCAACGCGTTGGGGTTGCCGCTGGCGGTGAAGCGCCGGTAGGCGTCGGTGAGGTCAATGCCGAGGTTACCGCCGCCGAGGCCGCCGTCGCCGGCGACGTTGTGGCAACTGATGCAGGAGGGGCCGCCGTGCTCGAGCCGAGACGTGCCGAGGAAGATCGCGCGTCCTTTCTCAATCAACTCGTCGGTGATCTGGGCGACTTCTTCCGGTTCGAGCTCGATCTCGACGTCGGACATCGCTTCGAGATAAGCGAGCAACGCCTCCATGTTCTCGTCGCTCAACATGATTGGCGCCATCGCCGAGGGAAACCGCTCGCCGACCTCGCGGGCCGTTTCGTCTTCCGCTTTCAGCGCATTCGGCTCTAGGATGAAGCGCCGCACGTACTCTCGCGTGCGCTTCTCCATGATCCCTGCCAAGTCGGGGCCGACCAGGTCGCCGCCGCCGAGGGAGTGGCAGGCAGCGCACTGTCGCTCGAAGACGTTTTCACCACGTTGCAAGTACTCTTCGTCCTGCTCCTGCGCGGAAGCGGTCGCGCCGGGCACGAGCAACAGTGCGAAGATTCCTGCAAGCGGAACGAGGGCGGCGCGAAAGTCGAAACGAGTAGGCCTCATACAACGCCTCGGGAAAGAGGAACCAAGCAAGGGGCGTGACAGCAATTCACGCAGATGCAAGCGCTGTTCCAATCCAGAGCGTGGCGGAGGTTTTCTCGCTCGTGCCTTGAATCCGGGTTCCCGGGCCGGGGAGGTCGACCGGCACGCAAAAGGAAGTGCCGTCGAAGCTATGCAGTGCTGCGTTCCCTTGGCGCGTATTCGAGTTCGTCGCCGCACTCAGCCAGTCGTACTAGCCGCAAGCAGGTCGGTGAGCGTTTGGCCGAGGCTCTCCACGAAACCGAGTTCGAGGGAAAGCGAAAGGAATGGTATGGAGCGAACCCGCGGCTCAACCGAGGAAGGGTTCAAGTAGGCACGGGAGCTCGACTCGAATGCCGTTACAGCGGCACCGCCATTGCTTGCCAACGACCCAATGATCCAGCCCGTGGACTTGTAGGGGCTTGCGTGCGCAACCTTTTCTGATGCCGTTGGAAGGTTTCCGTTCTGCTGCGAGCGCAGGCGCAGGCGTCTGCGAGCGCAGGCGCAGGCGTCAGCCCTGCGAGGCGAAGCACGGTACCCCGCGGATTGCCTTGCGGGGTTTGCGCTTGGTGCCCTGCGCTCGCCTTGTTTTGTCCGCTCTCAACCGCATTCGGCGCGCCTCTCCGAGGCCGGCAGCGCGGGGCGCGTTTTGCTGCGCGTCACGGCTGGCTAGCGACCAATCATTGCCCGCAGATTTGGGAATGCACGGGAAGCGCCGGGGACTTGCGGCACAACACGAGCCGGATGCCCCGGTGCAAACTTCCCGAAGGACTTCGCTTGCCGGCGCGTTGCGTTGGGAGTATATGGGCGGCGGCAACTGTGTGCCCATTGACGTAGGACAGGCTGCGCCACCGCACGGCAATACCGAGACAGCTCAACGTCCCAAATGGCGCGTCACCTTCCTTCGCCTCGCACACTCTTCGCCGTCACGCTCGACCCGAAGATTTCGCCATTGCACAACACGAGCCAGAGTTTCGCTCCCTTGAGGTCCTACCTACATGTGTGGCCCGCACTCTGACGACACACCGAGCGAGTCCGAATTCCGCGAGCGGAGCCCGAGCGAGCCGGAGCCCGGTGCGGAGCTTTCGACGTCGCTGCCCGCGCCGGTTTTGTTCAACAGCTTCAAGCACCACGCTCGCGAGATCCACCGGCGGGTATGCCACCTCGTCGCCCAGGGAGTGCGAGGCCGCCAGGAACTGCTTGCATCAATGCGTCACATTGGTGCGCGCGTGACCGACCTTTACGTCGGGCGGTTGATGCCGGAAGCAATCGCGGCGCAGCTTGTCGAGCATTTGCAGCAGACGGGCCTGCTGCAGCCGGAGGTGTACCGTGGTTGGATTGAGCAGCACTCCGGCTATGCAATGGCGGAGGTCGCCGACGGTTCGCGTTGGTGCCTGCGCTGGGGCACACTCGAGTCTCGGCACGTCCACATCCACCCGGGGCGGTACTCGCCGCTGACACTGCGCGTCCGCGCCAGCCAGCTCAAAACGGCCATTGCCACGATTGCCCTGGCCGAGAGCGAGCAGCGCAACCCCCTGAGCCTCAACGTCGTCAATGACGCCCGCCGCGAGTTGTTGCAACTAGGCCCGGTACAGGCGCTGCCATCTCGCGACGGCCTCGGCGTGGTGCTGCGGGCGATGCTCGACGCGCCGACGTGACCCGCTCTCGTCGAAACGCGCGGCCGGAAAGGCCGCCACTTGGTTGGCCGGGAGGCGAAGCGGAGCGCGCCAAACGGGAGGCGTCTCGCAAACCCCGAGACGAGGCGGCTCATGGGAGAAGATGGAGGGCCACGCTCCGCTGCGCGTTGCGGCTAAACCGCTGGCCGTTTGGCATCCGGAAAATCCCACGGGGCGCGGCCTGGGGGGTGGAATCCGTCAACGCGTGAGGCCTACGGGCCGCAACCCGTGGCTTGGCGACCTACGGAGATTAGCTGGAGCGGCGCTGGCTCGAACCGCTGCCATTGGCGGGGCCGGGGGAGGCGGCGGCGCGGGCTTGGCGCTGCTCGTAGTCGGTGAGCACCGCGGCGGCCGAAGGCATGC
>SKZP01000485.1 GCA_007127275.1 Planctomycetota bacterium | reverse complement strand
TCGGCGGTGAAGCCGGGGACGGTTGGCACGCCATGCTCTTGCATGCGCCGCTTCGCGCCAATCTTGTCCCCCATGGCCTCAATGGCTTGCGGGTGCGGCCCGACCCAGGTAAGCCCCGCCTCGAGGACGCGTCGGGCAAAGTCGGCATTCTCCGCGAGAAAGCCGTAGCCGGGGTGTACGCAGTCGCAGCCGCTCTGCTTCGCCGCAGCAATCAGCCGCTCCACGTGCAAGTAACTCTCCGCCGCCGGCGCCGGGCCGAGCAGGACAATCTCGTCGCACTCGGCAAGATGCGGCAACCGCTCATCCGCCTCGGAATACACGCCGACCGTCGCAAGCCCAAGTTCTCGCGCCGCCTGCACAATGCGCATGGCAATCTCGCCGCGGTTGGCGACGAGCACTTTTTTGAGCGAATGGGTCTTCGGCTGGTGGACGGTCATGTCGGATCCCAAGAGTGCTACGGGCACAGCCCACGGATGCACGTGCAGAGAGTTGCGAACTATCTCATGTGGCCGCAGGTGGGTGCAACGGCGGGTGCATCCCAGCCGTGCAGCCGGCTTGAGTTGCGCCACAAAACCAAACCACCCGCGCATGGAGATCCGTAATTGCAAGCCCACGAACCGCAGCCCGTGGGCCCCACGCCGTGACGGACTCGACCTACGGGCCGCGGCCCGTAGGCGTTTCCGGGTTCGAAAGTGCAAGCGGTCTAACGGGTCTTCCGTACGTCGGGAACAAGAGCTGGCTGCACCCGCATGCAGCTTCGGAGGACTCGTGCCTTTGACTTGCCTTTTCAGGTGAGGGCGTTTGCTTCGTAGTGGGTGCCGAGCCACTCGCAAAGGGCTTCCAATTCTCGTCGGTCGACGCGATTGAATGCGGCGAGTGTGTCGGAGTCGACATCCAGCACGGCGAGCAGCTTCCCCCAGCCGCTTAACACGGGAACGACAATTTCGGAGCGCGTCGTCGGTGAGCAGGCGATGTGGCCGGGAAAGGTGGAGACGTCGTCGACGAGTTGGGTCTCGCGGCTCGCCGCGGCGGTGCCGCAGACGCCGTTGTGGAAGGGAATGCGCAAGCAGCCGTGCGCACCCTGATACGGGCCGACGACGAGTTCGTCGCGGCCGGGAACTACTCGGTAGAAGCCGGTCCACTGGTAGTAAGCGAAGGCGTTGTGCAACTCGCAGGCGACGGTCGCCATGGCGGCGACCCAGTCAGATTCTTTTTCGAGCAGCGCCTCGAGGTGGCCGCGCACGTCTCGGTAGCGCCGTTCGCGCTCAACGTCGTCGACTTCGGGAGAGAGCGGCTCCTTGACCAGCGGCGCTTTGTCCATGCCCACACCTCCGTCACGTTACATGCGGTCGCGCCTGATGCGCGCAGGCGGCGTTTGCCTCTCCCCCGTATCCTACCCGCGCAGTGGCCATGCGCCTAGCGCCGGTCGCTTCCCGTCACTCGTGGCGTGCGAAAATGCGGAATCTTCAGGCGCCCGTTATCCGTAAAGATTGCAGGCGTGCCTGTAAGGGCCCGAACATGACCCGAACACCCCCGGACGCCCCTGTTAGAGCGTTTGGGCACCGGTGCTGAACGGTGAAGAGAGGCAAACAGGCGATTCGATGCCGATTTCCACGAGCAAGGCGGAGAAGCGGTTGATAGCGGCCGAGGCCCGTGCGATCCGAGCTCGGCGCCTGTTGGAGGTCGGCTGCTTCAAGGGAAAGACGACGGCCGTTTTGAGCCGTGTGGCGCACGAAAACGACGGCTACGTCGTCGCGATCGACCCGATGCGATGGTCGTCGCGCCCGGCCAACATGCCCGAATGGATTGACATGGTGCTTCACCCGTTCAGCTACGAGCGGGCCTTTTGGCGCAACGTCTCTCGCGAAGGGTATCCCGAACGGGTGCACCTCGAGCGCGGCCTTTCCACCGACGAGGGGCTTGTGTACTCGGGGGCACCGCACCTTCGCGAGTTCGACTTCGTCTTCATCGACGGCGAACACCTCTACGACGCGGTCCTTGCCGACTTCGAGAACTGGGGGCGGCGCGTGCGCGCCGGCGGCAAAGTCCTCTTCCACGACTGCGTCGGGCGCTTTCCGGAAGTAATCGCCGCGGTGCGCGACATTGTCGAGGAGGGCTCGCTGCGCTACTGCGTTCGGTGGCCCGAGGCCGCTACGATTGCGGTGCTCGAGGTACTCGAGCCGTCGACCGGCAACGACAAGACCGCCACGGCGGGCGACAGAACCCGCGAAGATTCGCACCCACTGGACTGACGGCTCGACGCACTTCGGACGGGCACTTCGCGACGAACGTATTGGGGTTGCGGCGCGACGCACCGAGCGGGTAGCCTTCGGGTGCGGCGCGACGAACCCCCTGTCTTGCCCCACTACGGATCCTTGATTGTGACGAGTACCGCTTCGACAACGCGACGGCTTCTCGGTTCGACACGCTGCCACCCGGCCGTGCTTGTGGTGGGCGTGGCATTCGTTGTGTTCCCGGCGCTCGCCTGCAGCCATACCGAGCCGGTGGACGACGAAGGCGTGCGCCTCACCGACTGGGGCGAGATGATCGCTGTGCAGCCCGCGGAGGACTCGCCGTTTGCGGTGCGCGACGCCGAAGGGCGCGAGCCGTTGGAGGCGAAAACCTATCCGCATGAGACATTGCCGCGGCTGGGTCTTGAGCGACTGACCTCGATTACCGGCGAGGAGGTGTCGGATTCGGAGTTGCCCATTCCGGCGGACGAGGCCTTGCCGAGCACCTCGGAAATGGCGGAACTGCCGGGGTATTACGTGACGGCGTTCGAACGGGAAGCCCGTTTGTGGCGGGTCCTGAAGTCGTTTCTTGGCGAGCATGCCTGGCAGCGACCCGGGACGTTCGCGCAGATGCGTGCCCACGGCTTGGAGGTCCACGTGCCGGCGGCGGCGCACCGGCGCGTCGAACGCTTGCTCACTACGCTGCGCGAGGAGGAGCGGCGCGAGCAGTTGGTGGACGTGGACGTGCGCGTCATGCTGGTCGAGCCGGAGGCGCTGCGCCCCTTTGCCACGGCTTTTCCGCTGCGGGAGGCGGCGACGCAGGGCTTGCACATGGTCGTGCGGCGCCGTGACGCCACGGCATGGCTCGACCTTGTGCTCGACGAGGAGGCGGCCCGCGAGGTTGTCTCGACGCGGCTGACCATGCAGCCCGGCCAGGCCGAGAACACACAGTTGCTCTCGCAGCGGCGCTTCGTGCGCTACCACGAGCCCGCCAGCAACGAGCGCTACCGGGGTGACGGCGCAAGCCACCCGGCGTTCGACACCGACCAACGAGGCTTCACCTTCTTCGTGCGCGCCGTGCCGGAAACCGACGCCGGCCGCGTCACCCTGGCGATGCGCATGGAACTCTCCCCCGCAGTGCCATTCGGCGAGTTGCCGCTTGGGGACGGGGAGCGTCAGGTGCACCTGCCGTTGGGGACGGCCTTGCGCCAAGAGCTCAATGCGACGGTTCCGCTGGAGCACACCTTCATGCACATCCTGCCGGATGCGCTGATTGACATGGACGCGGATGAAGAAGAACAACAACGCGAAACAGAGAGCCGCAAAGGCGCGCTGATTCTGATCGTGACGCCGCGGCTGATCGACGGCGAGAGCGCCGCGGACTGACGAGGCGCCTACTCGAAGGACATCATCTCGCCGATTTTCTTTTCCATCAACTCCGCGGCCTTCGACTCTTTCGCCGCCATTTTCTTGAGGATCTCGGCCATCTCGTTTCGCGACGACTCGTCGAAAAGCGCCTTGTGCGCCGCGGCGTAGTCCTCGTTCGGATCCGGGAAGATCTCGCGTAGTTCCTGGTAAAGTTCGTAGACCTTTTCGTAACCGCGGGCGACCTTCTCGATCGGGTACTGATCAATGTAGGTGTCGAGGAACTCGTAGGCCGTACCGCGCGCCCGGCCGACCTCGGAAAGGAAGTCGTGCAGGAAGTAGACGCGCATGTCGTCTTCGTGGTCGGTCCCCTCGAAGCCGGGCCAGACCTTGTTGAGCCGCTCCATCGAGGAGAGATCCTCGGCAATCCGCTCATACACCTTCACCCCGCCGATCCAACGACCGCCGTCGAGATCCGGCGCGTGAAGCGCCTCGGCGCAGCGGCCGAAGGCCTCCATCAACAGCGGCTCGTGCATCTCTTCAGGGACGGTCTCGCCACGGTCGACAATGAAGACCGGATTGCGCCAGTGACCGTACTCAAGCAGCGGCAGGTCAACCATGGGAATCTCCAGCGAGGTTACCTGATTGCCGGCGTGCTTGTTGATCACATCGAGCTTGCGCGTATCCTCCTCGTAGTAACCAACGAACAAGGCGGGAATCGGCTCGGCGACGGGGCCGCGGGTCAAGGCGGGGATGCCGCGGACAATCGAGGCCTTGGCGAGCTCGTACATTTCGTCGAGCGTGTTCTCGTTATATGCGGAGTAGCTCCAACCGATCCACTGGCAAGCCATATACAGCGGGTGCATGCCGGTGCAGGCCTCGAGGCTCGACTCCGACCACTGCCCTGCGCTGCCGTCCTCTTCCTTGCCGACGTGCCAATAAAGACGGAACGCAAGCCCCGCAATGCCCATCAAGGTGGCAAAGGGGACGTTTTCCCCCACGGTTTTCAGGGCAATGTAAAGTGCCTGCATCTCGCCGTTGATTCCATTGGCGGTAGGCACTTCGTGCACGTCAAGGCGAACTTGTGACATGGCGGTCGACTAGGATGCAAGGTCTGAGTGGCGTGGGGCGAATCAGCAACAAGCACGCACGGTGGTTCCCAGCAACACGAGACGAGTCCCTGCCCCTCCGATGGCAGTTCACGCATGAGCGTCGTCCCGCGCCGTTGCAATCGAGTCCGCACGCGGAATTGCTGTTGCGAATTGCCCGTATAGCGTACCCTTCGCAAAATGGAAACTCCAGGGGCCGTGCATCTCCAAGGTATGGAAATGTCGCCGCCGAGCCCACGGGCCTTGCCCGCGGGTCAAAGCTCGAATGGCGGCGCCTCCCGTGGGTGACGGCCAGAGCCGTTGAGGTTTCTTTTTTTAGGAGCTGTCAGGAATTACATCCGAACTTGAGCTATTGTGCTCGACTGTGTTCGTTGACGTCGTTTCCGCTACTCGACATCGCTTCAGCCACGCCTCTGCAGCTCAACGTCTTCCGCCTCACACAGCCTACGCTCGGGACGCTCAATGTTCGGAAGTAACTTCCTGCCAGCTCCCGAGGCGAGCGCCTGGCTTGCGCCCTGCGTTCGCCACAGACGTGGGCGGGAGGGAGCTTCGAGGCAAGCCCGCGTGGTATCCTACACCGCCTTGAGGGGAGCTTTCGGGCCACGGCGCGCTTGAGATGGGAACGTATGACGACGGAGACGACTACCGGCGAGCTGCCGCACCGACCGGTCTTGCTGAACGAGGTGCTCGAGTTGCTGGCACCTCGGCCCGGGGAGCGCATTCTGGATGCGACGCTCGGCCGCGGCGGCCATGCGCGTGCTCTGCTGGAGGCGGTGCGGATCGGCCTGGCCGGCGCGTCGGCGGGGCCGCTATTGCTGGGAGTGGACCGCGACACCGCAGCCCTTGAGGCGGTGCAGCGGGGGTGGCCGGCGCCGTTGCTCGCGTTGAGTGAGTTCGTCCAGGCACGTTTTTCGGAGTTGACCGAGCACCCGGCGACGCGGCCACGGTTGCCGGTGGACGTGGTGCTCGCGGACCTCGGCGTCTCCAGTCCGCAACTGGATGAGTCCGAGCGCGGCTTTACCTTTCAACGGACCGGCCCGCTGGATATGCGCATGGATGCGAGCCGCGGCCGCAGCGCACGGGAGTTGCTCGTCGCATGCCGCGAGGCGGAGCTCGCGAGGATTCTCAGCGAGTATGGCGAGGAGCGTTTTGCGCGTCGCATTGCGGCGGCCATCAAGCGGGCGCTTGCCGAGCAACCGCGAACGGCGCTGACGACGACGACGGAGCTAGCCGAGCTCGTTCGGCGCACGGTACCGCTTTCCGGCAAAGGCAAAGGCAGCAGCAAAGGCAAGCCGCCACGCATCCACCCCGCAACGCGTACCTTTCAAGCGCTGCGCATTGCAGTCAACGAGGAGCTGGACGAACTCGACGCCTTGCTACGCATGATTCCGGACGTGCTCAAGCCAGGCGGGCGCATGGCCATCATCTCGTTTCATTCGCTGGAAGATCGGCGCGTCAAGCACGCCTTTCGTGACCTAGCCACAAGTGGCGAGTACGAGCTGCTTACGAAGAAGCCGCGTACCGCAAGCGAGGCCGAGCGAGCCGCGAACCCCCGCGCCCGCAGTGCGAAACTGCGCGCCCTCTGCCGCAAGCCGGCGGGTGGGTAGGAGTGGGAGCCTGCCAGCCTACGCGCCAACGTTTCTCCCTTCGGCACGAGAGGGGCGGTGTGTTGTGGGTTGTTTGCCGTGTTCGGAAACCCAGGGGCTGCCCTTCTGAGCTGCCTTCAGCCGCCCCTTTGGGGCTTCAAAAGTGCGCGTTCCTCCACACAGCCTCCTGGTTCGGGATTGTGCTGCACAACGTCCTCCGCCTTGCATAACCGTCGCTCGAGACGCCACCGCTGGGGTGCAGCCGGCACTTGTTGCAGAAAAAATGTTTGGAACGAACTACGTACGTAGGGTGGGCCTCCGTGCGGCCCTACCCATCCCGCCGGCAGAATACGACGGCGAATTCATTCAGCAAGGTGGTTGTACGCCGACGGTTCTTGCGGGCAGGGCGGTGGCTCGCCCTAGGTTACGGCAGACGCTCTAAACCGCTAGCCGTTTG
>SKZP01000350.1 GCA_007127275.1 Planctomycetota bacterium | reverse complement strand
CGTACCGAGTCGCCAGCCGCCCGCACCGGCCCACTTGGAAAGGCCGTGCGAAACAATGGTCCCCTCGGGGTAGTAGCGCGCCACCGAGACGTGCGTCCCCTCGTGGTGCAGCCGACCGTAGATCTCGTCGGAGAGCAGCAGCACCTGATACTTGCGGGCAATCTCGGCGATCTCCTGCAACTCCGCTTCACTGTACGTGTTGCCGTCGGGGTTGCCCGGGTAGTTGAGGATCAAGAGGCGCGGCCGCGACGGGTCCTCGGCGCAAAGCCCCTCGAAGGCGTGAGGCAAGAGCCGCCAGCGGTCCTCGAAGCTCGTCGGCACGAAGCGGACGTGGCGGCCAATGATCCGCGCCTGCGGGGCGTAGCTGACCCAGCAGGGCGCCGGCACGACGAGGTCGCCGTAGTAGGCAAGCTGCACGAGGAACATCAACTCCTTCGAACCCGGGCCAACGAGCACATCCTCCGCCGCAATCTCCAATCCGTCGGCGCGCTTGTGAAACGCCGCCACCGCCTCGCGCAGCACCTGGCAGCCCTCGACCGCGAGGTAGTCCTTCTGATGGGCGTTGCGCTGCAGCGACTCCACCGCCTCGCGCGGCACCGGAAACGGCGACTGCCCGAGCCCGAAGCGGTACACCGTGCGCCCCTCGGCCATCAGCTTGCGGCTGTACTCGTTGATCGCCACGGTCGCCGACTGCCGCATCCCACGCACATTAAGGTTCAAGTGCATCGCCGGCCCGCCGAGGCTGTTGCCGGTACCACCGTTGCCGCCTTCGTGCTCACCGTTGTGCGTAGAATGGATGGACGCGGACATGACAGCTCTTGCATGGGATGACGTTGACTCATACGCAAACAACTCGCTCCGTTATACGGGTCGGCGAAACGGGTAGCGAGAGCGAACTTCAAGTGGTGGTCAAGGAACGCGTCAATGCGTCTTCGACGTCGAGTTCGTTGACGTTACGGTTGTTCCAATATTTGTAAAGCGCCGTGGAAATCTTGTAGCGACCGCGCCCCAGCTTCTTGAACAGGCCAATCTCGACGAGCCATCCCAGTACGTTGGTCGTGATGTGGGTTTCCGAGGTCTCCTCGGCCCAGGTTTCGTCGGATTCGAACTGGTAGTTGACGGCATACGCGCTGCGCTTGGCGAACTGAAAGTCGTTCGACGGTTGTGACGCTTTCGTTGGCGGGTTGGGTTCGCGTACAATCCGAGTATCTGTGTCGACGTGGCCGCCGGCGGCCATGACCAACCTCCGAACACTTCGACGAACGAATCACAGCGATGAAATTCTTCGACCCGCATATCCACTGCTTCTCGCGTACCACCGACGACTACGAACGCATGGCGCTCTCCGGAATCCGTATTGTCTGCGAGCCGGCGTTTTGGCTCGGGCAGCCGCGCACCAGCGTCGGGACGTTCATTGACTACTTCGAGACCTTGATCGGCTGGGAGCGCTTCCGGGCGAGCCAGTACGGCATCAAGCACGTCTGCGTGCTCTGCCTGAACTCCAAGGAGGCGAACGACCCGCGCTGTGTGCCGGTGCTCGACATTCTGCCGGAGTACCTCGACAAGGACGGCGTGATGGGGGTCGGCGAGATTGGCTACGACGACATGACCCAGGCGGAGCACGACGCCTTCATCCGCCAGTTGGAACTCGCCGCCGAGCGGGAGTGCATTGTGATTGTGCATACGCCGCACCGCGACAAGAAGGAGGGGGTGCAGAAGTCCATTGATGCGGTCAAGGAGGTGGGCATTGCCGAGCACCTCGTGGTGATTGATCACAACACCGAGGAGACGGTGCAGATGGTCAAGGATCAGTCCGAGTGCTGGGCCGGCCACACGATGTATCCGCAAACGAAGATGAGCGTTGAGCGCGCCGTGAAGATTGTCGAGCGCTACGGCACGGAGAAGATGCTGTTCAACTCCAGTGCCGACTGGGGCCAGAGCGACCCGCTGAACGTGCCGAAGCTCGCCTTCGAGTTGCGCAAGCGCGGCCACGAGCAGGAGGACATTGAGCAGTTGCTCTGGCACAACCCCGTCGCCTTCATGGCCCAATCCGGCAAGCTAGACATCTCGCAACTCGACGAAGCCGACGGCGGCGTCAATCCCTACGCGCTCTACGAGGGCAACACCATCCTGCGCAACTAAACCGCTAGCCGTTTGGAATGCGTACCAAGCCCACGGGCTTCGCCCGTGGGTCGAACCACGAAATGGGTGGACTCACGGAACTTGGTATTACGGATCACAACTGGCGAGCGGTTTAAGGATCTAAGGCGAGGGCAGAGTGCCACGCGTCGCGAGGTAAACTTGCGTGGATTGCTGCCTCGCCTCGCAGGGCTTTCGCCCTGCGCTCGCCTTTTGTTTGGTCGTCGCAGGGCTTGCGCTCGCCTGCGCCTGCTTTGATTACGGTAGCCCCTCGAATGCGTATACAACCCTTTGCAAAACCTTGGCTGGCGCGCACGTTGACGCTTCTGACGCTGATTTCGCTTGCTGGCGCTGCCGTCTCGAGTTGCGCGGCGGAGCCGGCGTCGCCGTCGGAGGTTGCCGGCGCGCTGATCGAGGCGCTGGAAGCGGAAGAATATGGCGCGGTGTACGACTTGCTTAGCGTGGAGACGCAATTGCGCCTTGACGAGGCACTGCAAGCGGCCGCAGAACGACTGCCTGAGACCGAGGAGACCGAGGAGGTTTACGGTGCGACGCCGCCGGAGTTGGCCGAGTTGAGCGGCCGCGAGTTGTTCGTTCTGCTGGCGAGCACCACGCCGCCGGGGGAGCGCACACCGTTTGTGCCCGGCAACGGGGAGAGCGCCACGGACGAGGGCGAGGACGACGCGACGGAGGAGGATGAGGCACCCACGGTTGAACTCGTCGACGGGCCCACCTACGACGACACCGGCACGCGTGCCGACATCACCTTGCGCTTGCCCGACGGCGACGAGTACGACGTGCGCCTCGTGCAGGAAGAGGGCCGTTGGGCCGTCGACGCGACGACCTACTGCGGCACACTGCCGGGCGGTCAGCACGTTGGTGGCACTTCACCGGTGATCGCCGGGCTTGTGGTTGTCGTGCTCGCATGGTTGCTTTCCTTGGCGAGGCAGCGCCAGCGCGGCAGCGGCCGCTGGCGCCGAGTACCACGACCACGTGCATCTTCACACGAATGAGCACCCTTCCGACGAATCTGCATCTGCAGGACTCGCGCGACCCACACGTGCAAGTAGGCATTGAGGTGATCCGCAAGCTGCAGGCGGCGGGACATCAGGCACTGTTTGCCGGCGGCTGCGTGCGTGATTGGTTGCTCGGCCTGCGCACGCCGAAAGACATTGACGTGGCCACCTCGGCCGGGCCCGAAGAGGTGCGCGCCGTGTTTCCACACGCCAAGGCGGTCGGCGAGGCATTCGGCGTAATGCTCGTGCGGCGGCGACGCTTCGAGTTCGAGATTGCAACCTTCCGCAGTGACATGACCTACCGGGATGGGCGGCGCCCCGAGGCGGTGGAGTTGCACGACTCGCCGGAGGTGGATGCGAAGCGGCGTGACTTCTCCATCAACGGCATCTTCTACGACCCGTTGGCGGAACGTGTCCTCGACTACGTCGACGGCCTGGCCGACCTTGAAGCAGGCCACGTCCGCGCCATTGGCGAGCCGGCGCACCGCTTCGGCGAGGATCACTTACGGCTGCTGCGCGCGGTACGCTTCGCCGCTCGCTTCGGCTTCGAGATTGAGCCGCATACCTGGGAAGCGCTCGGTGAGCTTGCCCCGAAACTTGCACTGATTGCGCCGGAGCGTATCAAGATGGAGCTCGACACCATCTTGCGGGGACCGCGGCCGGACTGGGCGATGGATGCCATGCAGCAGGCGGGGCTGATGCGGGCGGTGCTGCCCGAGGTAGCGGCGCTGGACGGATTGCCGCATGCCTCGCCGCATCACCCCGAGGGGGACGTATTCACGCACGTGCTGCGGATGTTGAAGCAGATGCGTGCCGACACCGAGGCGCTCGAGGCGCAAGGCCATGAACGCGCGGCGAGTGGCGACGAAGCGGAAAGTGACGGCAGCGAGCCAGAGGAAACCGACAGCGAGCCCTGGCGGTGCCTGCCGAGCGAGGGGCCACTGCTGGGGGCGAAGCCGGCGACGACGACGCTTGCCTGGGCGGTGCTGATGCACGACGCCGCCAAGGCGACGACGTTCGACTACGGCAAAACGGGGCACCCGCACTTCTACGGCCACGACCGTGCTGGCGCCGAGCTTGCCGAGGCGGTCGCCGAGCGACTGCGCTTTTCCAACGAAGAGCGCCACCGTGTCCACGAGCTGGTGCGGCTGCACATGCGCTTTCTGCACATCCGGGAGATGCGCGCCTCCACGCTGAAGCGTTTTCTGCGCGAGCCCCACTTTGACGAGCACCTCGCGCTGCACCGGCTCGACTGCCTCTCCAGTGGCCGCGACCTCAGCGGCCTGCGCTTTGCGCTGGACAAGCTGTACGAGTACGCGGCCGCGACCAGCGCCGAGAGCCTGCGGCCGCCGCCGTTGCTGACGGGCAACGACCTCAAGCAACTCGGCTACAAGCCGGGGCCCCGCTTCAAGGAAATGTTGACCTGGCTTGAGGAGCAGCAGCTCGAGGGCCAGCTAACCGAGCGGAACGCGGCAATTGCCGCCCTGCGCGAAGCGTTTCCGCTCTAAGGAGCTGTCAGTAGAGCGAGCACGCGTGTGTATTCAGGTTGTCCAGCACCAGGCGAATTGCCGTCGCATGCGGGTAGTGGACGACGACCATTGTTTTAATCTGCAAGGCCCAGCCGACCTTCGTTCGACGTTCCTCACGTTGACTGGCGAAAGCCCGCCAACGGTGAGGCGGACCTCGCGCACCAGTTGCTGCTCATCTGGTCCGGTGACGGGGTCCCCGCATGGGTTGGATCGCGGAGACGGGAAGGATCAGTCGTCTTGTGGTTGTGGTTGTTGCTCGCGCAGTAGCTCGCGCAGTTTGCGGTAGTACGACTCCGCCATCTCTGCGTCACGCGGATGGAGGGCGCGGGCAAGTTGGCCGGCAATGCCGGCGGGGCCGGTGCGCGAGAGCAATTCGGAAAGAGGAATGCGGTCCTCGCCGACTTCTCCTTCGGGGTCGTACCCGTAGGCGTCCAATTCCCCTTCACGGGTCTCCCCGTCCTCGGGCTCGGGCGCCAACTCGAGCGGATCCAACTCGTCCGGCTCAGGCAACGGCTCCTCCGTGTGCTCTTCTTCCTCGGCAGGATCATCCGGCAGTTCGGGAACCTCCGGCTGCGGCACCTGCTCCTCGGCATCCCGGTCCTCTTCGTGGTCCTCGGGCTCGGCGTCGTCGGGCTCTTCCGGATGCTCCGGCTCGTCTTCGGTTTGCGGGTCTTGCTCCGCTTCGCCTTCTTCTTCGTCCTCTTCCTCGGGGTCGTCGTCGGCGTCGGCCGCGTCGGCGGGGTCGTCGGCGTCGGCCGGGGCGTCGGTTTCCTGCGGCTCCGCTTCGTCGCTGTCGCCGGAATCGCCGTCGTCACCCTCACCGTCGTCGCCGTCTTCGTCCTCCTCGTCGCTGTCGTCGTCGTCGCTCAGCCCGTCGTCGCTGTCTCCTCCGACCATGTCGTCGTCTTCTTCTTCCTCATCCCCATCTTCCTCGTCCCCTTGCTCGTCCCGCCCCTCGGGCTCGTCGTCGTCCTCCGGCCGCGACTGTTCGTCGTCGTCGTCGTCACTGTCGTCGGTTTCGTCGGCGCGGGCAGCCGGCTCGTCCGCTTCCTTGTCCTCCTCGTCGTCCTCGTCCTCGTCCTCGTCTTCGTCGTCGTCCTCAGGCTCCGCCTCGGCGACCCGTTCGTCTTTGCTCGCCAGCGGCGGCGCCGCCTCGGCGTGGGGGCTCCACGTTTCCGTCTCGATCCACCCCATCAAAATCAGCGCAACGACGAGCAACACCGACAGCAGCATTACGAGCGCATACCAGCCGTGCGACCACGGGCGCAGCGGCGGCCCGAATGCCGGCCAGTCACGCTCTCGACTCGTCTCCATGCGAACTCGGCGCTCGACGAGCGCAAAAAAGCCGTTCTGTTGCGAACGGAGGTTGTCGTTTTCCGTGCGTGGCGTCGTCGATGACGGCTCGTTCTCCCGTCGGTGAGCGGCGGCGACCGTGGTGAGCAGCATCCCCTGCAGGCCACAGGCTTGGTCGACGCGCTTCGCGAGGGTCACGCGGTCCATACGCCGCCGCAAGGTCTGCCACAGGGCCAGCGACACGGTCGTCGCGCCAAGCCCCGCCAACAGGGCAAGACCCAGCGGCAACACGAGGCCATGCCACCTCGCACCGTCGAGCACGCCAAGCACCGGAAGCAGCAACAGCACAAGGGCGAGCACGGCGCCGAGCCAGAGAATACGCTGCCCGTGTCGCGAAAGGCGAACGAGCAAGCGTCGGCGAAACGTTTCTCGCTCCGCCCGCTCGAGCAAGCGCGCGACCTCGTCAGGCAAACGCGACGCCTCGCCGGCGGCCGGGGGGGGCTCCGCACTGGCGCTCGGCGGCGTCGCTTCCTCGCTGGGCTGTGTGGGGGCCGCGGACGGCTGCATACTCGGTTCGGGGCTCGCCTGTCGTTTGCGCACGACCTCGTCGAAACGCGTCACGGTTCCGTTTGAGTGCAACGACTGAGTCGCCGCGGCGGGCGGCACCTTTCGCCGGCACCACCACGTCGCCGCACATCACCATTGTTACGCAGCGGCGGCGACAATCAAGCCCGGCGGAGGGCACATTCGGCTCTGGTTGCTTGGATTGTT
>SKZP01000398.1 GCA_007127275.1 Planctomycetota bacterium | reverse complement strand
CCACCGCCATGGGAGGTGCGGCCAACAACTCCTCCTGCAAGTGCTTCGGCACAATGCCGCCCTTGTCGGGGCGGTCCGGCAAAAACCGCACGATCACGGCGGCAACCCACGGCGTGATCAGCAAAAAGACAAGCGCGGTGCTTAGGTTGAACAGCGCATGTGCGTTCGCAATGGCCCGCGCGGCGTCGGAGCCGGGGATCACCGTCCAGGAAAGGTCGGCGAGCACGCCGAGCATGGGCAACCAGACCAAGGCCCCGGCGACGTTGAACACCAAGTGCACCGAGGCGACCCGCAGGGCGTCCCGTTGCTTGCCAATCGCCGCGAGCAGCGTCGTCGAGCAGGTACCGATGTTGACGCCGATGAGCATGGCAATGGCGGTCGGCACGGAGATGAGTTCCTGCACGACAAGCGTGATCAGGATGGCAATGGCCGCGGCCGAGGCCTGAATCACCGCGGTAAACACCGCCCCGACGAGTAGCGCGAGCACGGGGTTCTCGAAGGTGACCATCGCCTCGCGGAAGGCGGGCACGTCACGCAACGGTGCCATCCCCTCGGACATGGCGTGCATGCCGAGAAAGAGCAGACCGAGGCCAATGATGATCTGGCCCACCCGGTACGGCACGCGTCGCGGACGAAACAGCGTCAGCACGTACCCGAAGATCAACAACACCGGCGCATACTCGGCGACCCGAAACGCAATGATGTGTGCCGTCACCGCCGTGCCGACGTTCGCCCCGGCCACGATGCCAATGGTCTGCACGAACGCAATCAGCCCCGCGGAGACGAAGCCGATCACGAGCACCGTGGTGACACTCGAGGATTGCAGCCCTGCGGTGACGAGAAAGCCGGAGAGGAAGCCGGTGAAGCGGTTCGCCGTCATTCCCGCAAGGAGCTTGCGCATACGGCCGCTGGCGAGCTTGCGCAGCCCCTTGGTCAACACGTCCATGCCAAAGAGAAAGAGCGCAAGCCCTCCGAGCAGTCCGAGCACGACTGGCCAGGTCGGAAACTCTCCCTCGGCCATGGCGGTTGCAGCGGCACCGCCGGAGTCGACGCCGGCGAAGCCGACGACGCAAACCGAAAGCGGCACCAAAGACTCCACAGCCGGGGCAAGCATACCGGCAGCACCTTCCACAGGCAGAAACCACGTAGCACCACTACGGAGCTGTCAGATGATTACTTCCGAGTTTGAGCAGCCGCGCTCGACTGTGCTGCGTTGTCGTCGGTTCGCTGCTTGATGTACCCAATCACGCCTGCGCGGCTCACCGTCCTCCGCCTTGCACAGCCTTCGCTGGTGACGCTCAACGTTCGGAACCTCTTTCCTGCCAGCTCCCAAGCCGCCGCAAACGCCGACTGACCAGCAAAAGCCGGCGGACCCCGCATGGTACTAGACCGCGCCGCGACTGCAATTGCGTCCGACGAAAACGGGTGCAGCCGGCTTTTGTCAGGCCGGAAACGTGGCGTTTGCCGCACAAAGGGCGGGCCTCCGTGCCCAACCAGTCCGCAACAACCAATCAGGAAACGTCGGCGACCATCCGTACGTTGGGCGGGCCTTCGCGACCGCCATGCGCATCCAACGTGTGCGCACTTGACGACCACCCTCCGCCGTGCGGAGCACTCGTTGCGCCGCCTGTACGTGCATGCGCCGCGTTGTGGAACGCAGCCTCCCTGGGTGTCGCGCAGGTACCCAGGGACGCGGTCTTTGGGCTTGGGCGTGCCGGTTTCCTGTTTGCAGGATCACGGCACTTGCGCTCGCTCGCAACAGGGATGATGCCCAACTAGGTGCGGTAGGGATACCACAAGTCCCTGCGCGTTCAGCGTCGGCCGTAGACGGCCATGCGGCTGTGCTGCGGCTCGTCGTTGGCGGCCGAGTCGGCAACGTCTTCCTGCGCACCAGCGCCAGGTGGCTCGGCGCCTTGAAAACCGAGGACGACACGGTCGATGCCGCGGGGGAAACCGGCCAAGTGCAGCACATGGGTGTGGCTGCCGGCGGGCAGGGTGGCACGAATCAGGAAGCGCTCGCTTGTGCCGTCGGTGTAGTGCACCGTGACGTCGCGCAGGTAGACAGGATGGTTGTCGACATAAAGTTGCAGCCGGTCGTAGGCACCAAGTTCGCTCCGCACGGCAATCTCGTCGTAGCCCTCGCCGGACTCGAGCGCTGCCTCCGTTTGGCCGAGGCGCGTCCAGCCACTACGCAGATTCCCCTCGGCGTCACGGGCATCCGGCGCCGAACATGCAAAGAACGCGAACGACAGCACCGCCAAGAGCAGTGGCACGACCAGGGCGCACCGAGGAATCCCGTTCATCAACGTACGCTCCCGAGCACAAGGGGGTCGTAAACGAACCGCCGAACGAGGTGCAAGTGTGCCACACCACCGAGGCGGCCTTCAATTGCCGCACGCTCATCCGGTTGTCGCGCCCACGAGCGCCCCCGGTTCGACGGCACCGCCACGCGACAACCCTTGCACGAGCGTGAATCATTTGGGCGAGGCGGACGTTGAGTCCTGCGGGGCGTGGTTCGCTGTGCCCGTGAGGCACACCTTCCGCTTCGCCGGTTATCCGCATGGGCGGAACGTCGTGTTTCACCGCACGGCGACGCGGACGGCACCCGCATCATAAGGAGGCAACAGAAATCCAATTCCGAACGTTGAGCGTCACGAGCGAAGGCTATGCAAGGCGGAGGAAGGTGCGCAGCGCTGGCGTGACCAGTCACGTCTAGCAGCGCAACCGACGACAAGCAGAGCCGAGCGCAGGTGCTCAACTTCGGAAGGTATTTTCTGGCAGCTCCCAAGCGTGTCTCGGCGTCCCGCGCACCGCGCTCCGCGTCGCGCTTCGCACGTTGAGTCGCGGCTTCGTATGTGTCTTGTCGCAGCCAAAGGGCCGCGTAGCTGCCCGCTTTCACCCTAAGGATTGCTTTGTCATGAGCCATGCCGCAATTTTGGCCGAGCGTGTCTCCAAGCGCTTTCGCATTGGGGTGCATCCGTTTCACAAGTCACTCGGGCAGCATCTGCGCGCCTTGATGATGGCGCCGTTGCACCGGCTGCTCCGCTTTGCCCGCGGCGGCGACGAGGAATTGTGGGCGCTCCAGGAAGTCAGCTTCGAGGTCCACCCCGGCGAGGTACTCGGGATCATTGGGCGCAACGGCGCCGGCAAGTCTACGCTACTAAAGGTCCTCTCGCGGATCATTGATCCGACCGACGGCGAGATTCGCCTGCGTGGGCGCGTCAACAGCCTGCTCGAGGTCGGCACCGGCTTCCATCCGGAACTGACCGGCCGCGAAAACGTCTACATGAATGCGGCCATCCTCGGGATGACCCGCCTGGAGATACGCCGCAAGTTCGACGAGATTGTCGAGTTCTCCGGCGTGGAGCGCTTCATTGATACGCCGGTGAAGCGCTACTCCAGCGGCATGCAGGTGCGGCTCGCCTTTGCCGTCGCCGCACACATTGAGCCGGAGATCCTCGTCGTTGACGAAGTGCTTGCCGTGGGAGACGCCGAGTTTCAGAAACGCTGCCTCGGCAAGATGCGCGACGTCGCCGGCGGCGGCCGCACGGTGTTGTTCGTCAGCCACAACATGCAGGCGGTGAAGACGCTCTGCACCCGCGGGATCTTGCTGCACGGCGGTCGCATTGCCTACGAGGGTGCGGTGACGGACTGCATCCACGAATACCGCACGAAGATTCAGGCGACCACGCAAGTGCCGCTGACCGAACGGCGCGACCGCAAAGGCACCGGCCGCGTACGCGCCACGAGAGCGTGGGTGGCCGACGACGACGGTCGCCCCGTCGAGCATGCGACCAGCGGTGTGCCGCTCAATCTCGTCGTCGAGTACGCAAGCGACGAGCCCGCACCGATCAAGCAACTGCGGACCTGCTTCGGCCTCTACGCCGGTTTCGAGGAGCAACTCGCCGAGTTGCAAAGCGACGCCCACGGCGAGGTCTGGTACGACGCTCCGTCGCGCGGCCGCATCAGATGCCGCCTGCCGCGGCTGCCGCTCAATCTCGGACTGTACTCGGTGACCATTGCCCTGTGGGCCGACGGCATGGTCGCGGACTACATCATGCACGCGGTCACCTTCGAAGTGATTGCCTGCGAAACCGCGGTACGCGCTCCCAATCAGGGGTACTACGTGCTGGAGCAAGAGTGGGTGCGCAGCGGCTAGGGAGCTGTATTTACAAATCTGGGTAGGCAACCCTAGTAGCCCGTCAAGATTGAATCCGTGGGTGTGCAGGTGACTAACATGCCCACGGGCTTCGCCTGCGCCTCGGGGGCGCAAACAGGATCCAACCCACGGGCGAAGCCCGTGGGCTTTGCCCGCGACGTGCCTCCCACGGATTCCATTGTGACAGTCGCCGGGAAACGCACAAAGCCCAGCGGGCGTATGTGTGCCTGCTGGGCTTTGAGTTGCGCGAATTGCGGGGGTGGGATTCGAACCCACGACCTCCGGGTTATGAGCCCGACGAGCTACCAGCTGCTCCACCCCGCGGCAGTTTTCAGCAATCACCTCGCGCTCTCGTGCGAGGGGTGATCAATATAAGGTTCGAAACCGGGCCGTCAAGCATGAATACGGTTTCTACCACCGGGGCATTTCCCGTACTTGTGTGACTTGCGCTACGGCCGTGGTTTCCCGCGAACATCCGGCGGGCTCGAGCACTAAACGGGGAGCACACGGCTTGCCGGTAGCCGCGTCCTGAAACGTTTCGTGGTATGGTGCGTTGTATGTTCGCCCGCTCACCTTGCGAATGGCCCCTGCCGAGGAGGTCGCCGAGATGACAGCTCGTATTCCCGTTCGGACGTTGATGCCGCTTCTGGCGCTCGCGCTTTGCCTCGTCGTTGCCGTCGCACCGGCACAAGCGGTGCGCGCCGAGGACGAAATGGCCGCAGCGGGCCAGCCGCGGATGACCCCGAAGCCACCGCCCGAGGGGGTCGCCTACTGGCGCCACGCCGAGACCGAGGAGCGGGTCGAGTGGGGCGCGGTCGGCATGGAAATTGATCGGTGGGACACCCGCGAGCACGGCATCTGGCACGAGAGCCTGCTTTGGTACCGCTACCGGTTGCTCTACCCGGACGGTTCGGTCTACGCGACCGGCTACGACTGGGTGGAGCGGGATAGCCCGGACGAGACCTTGAAGCCCGGCCGCTGGGCGACGCACAACTGGCCCGTGGCCTCGGCGGAGTCGTTGCTTGAGTTCGACTTCGTCGCCGTGGAAGCGACGGACGTCGGTGCCGACGCGGACTCGCTCGTCAGCAGCTACACGCGCTGGTACCCTTCGCCGCCAGCGTTGCGCGGCAGTGGCACGGGCTCGCCGTGGGCGGCGTTTGCCGACCAGCGCCTCGGTCTGCGGGCGAACTCGCCGTTTGCGCAGTCGCGCCGCGAGCAAGCGGTGCATGCCTACATTGAGCACACCAACGAGTGGGACCGCTACTGGGGGGACGTCCAGGTCGAGGCGGTGCGCGACACCGAGTCGCAGATTCAGTTGGCGCGGCTGCTGGAGGAGCCCTCCGACCTTGCGGTGAATTACCTCGGTGAGCTGCGGGAACGCCTCGGCGAGGACGAGCGCTACCGTGGCTCCGCGGCCGACACCTTCGACCTGCCGTTGAAGACCGACGCGACGTCCCTTTTCGAGGGGGTGGGCGAGGGGCCTCGTACGGAGCGCGAGGAAGAGCCCGAGCAGGCGCGCATTCCCACGCGCCTGTTCGAGGAGGCGCCGACGTTGGATCCGCGCACGAACGTGCAGGCCGAGGAGATGGCCGCCACGCTCGCCCGTCGTTTGGATCCCTTACGTACCGAGGCGGAGCTTGTTCGCCGGTATGATGCACACGAACTTGACGTGCACCTCGGCCTCTACTCCGGCTCTCGGGAAACCGGGCCGGGGGATCCCTTCGAGAGCGGCCCCTTGGGCGGTGCGACCGGCGACGGGGTGATGCTGGTCAGTGCCGAGACCGGCCTCGGGGCGACGCAGCGGGCCGTGCGCGAAATTGAGCAGGCGGCGCGGACCATTGAAGCGCGGACTCGCTTCGCACAACTTGCCGCCGGCGGCGAGATCCTAAGCTTCGAGCCCGTCGAGGAGGCGGCCTTTGCCCTCGTCAGCGACCCCGGTCGTGGCGAAGGTCGCGGAGCCATTGTGCGCGACTACCGGGTTCGCTCCGGCAGTCTGGACGTGCGCGACCTGCTCACCGGCGCGACGCACGACGAAGCGGACGAGTTGGCGCCGCTCGACGAACTCGAGACGTGGGAGCACGGGTTTCGTGTCAACGCCGAGGAGCCGCGCACGTGGCGCTCGTTGCAAGAGGCGCTAGCCGAGGCAACGGAAACGGCGGAGCACGAGATGCTACGCATGCCCCTGCCGGCGCGACGCGCCGACGTCACCGCCGCCTGGGCGCGGTATCTCGACGCGCGCAGCCGCGACTAAGGCGCTCGGTCGTTCGTATTCGGGTAGCCCCACAAGGGCGGCCGAGGGTAGCCGGGCGGCGGCCTTCGGGTCCCGGACGTGCCCGCGACTCCGACTCCCACCGTTCGTCACCACATTTGGGTCCTGCAAGATCCCCCGAAAAAAAGCTCTGAATCATGCGTCCACATCCTACGTCGTCGAGCGGTGCAAAGATGAGCGAAACGGGTAATCCTTCCGCGGGACGTCGGGCCCCTGCGGCCACCAACGTCCCTTGTGCAAAGATGAGCGAAACGCGTAATCCTTCCGAGGCGTACCAGCCGTGGCGCCTCCTCGCCGTCTCGCTCCTCTCGGCTACGCTCGCCT
>SKZP01000031.1 GCA_007127275.1 Planctomycetota bacterium | reverse complement strand
CGGCTCATCCTCCTCGTCGAGCTCCGCACGGAAGGGCTCACCCTCTCCCTCCGCGTCGCCGTCGTTCGCACGCTCGGCAAGCTCCGCCGCCGTGGGCAGCGCCGACTCGACCCGCAATCCCCCAACGCGCCCGTCGTGCGTGTCGAGAACGCGCACCGGCAGCCGATGTACCTCGTCCTCGGCAACGGTAAGCGCCACCTCGACCACGCTCGGATGCGGCTCCGCAGGCCGCCTGAGCACCTCAAGCGGCACCTCCAGGTTGACCGTCTCCTGCAACGTCATGTTCGGGATCCCGAAGGAGTTGCGCTGTCGCGGGAGATCAAGTTCGTTCACCGCCTCGTGGGAGAATATGAAGAAGCCGTGATAACTCTCGAGCGAACGGTATTCCCAGTTGCGCCGCGACGCGGCGGCCGCCCAACTGGGCGCGTATATCTCAAAGCGGCGGCTCTGCTCGAAGGGGCGCAGCTCTACGAGCGGCCCGGTTTGGATGGGCATCTGCTCCTGTTCGGTGAACTCGAAGGGAACGACGAAAAACGAGCGGTCGAAGCCGTCACGAGTCGAGAGAGAGATCTTTCGCGGCTCCGGCCAGATCACGCAGCCGAGCTCGTGCGCCTCGAGCGAGGCAATCCCCTCGGGAGAGAGCAACTCGTCCCGTGCCTCCACCGTCCGAGCGACCCGCAACGAGAACTTTGCCGAGGCGATCGCATCCGCGGTCGGCTGGCCGTCTCGCGAGAACTCCGGCCGCTTCTCGTAGATGAGCGTGGCCACCGGGCGGTCCGGCTCGACGGCACCTTCCTCTTCCAACTCCTCGATCTGCTCGACCGGCAATTGCACGGTGTCGCCAACGGAGAGTCCGCGGGCACTGAAGTAGTTGTCCGGCACTTGCAACAGGAACCGCACCTCGCCGCCTGCGGCAAAGGGGAACGTCCCACTCATGCGGGGCGCCGCGCCGCCGAAGCCCATGTCGTCCTCCCCCTCGCGCGGGGTTGCCGGCACCTCCTCGATGTGTAGCACCTCGCCGGTCTCGTCGAGGAATGCGAGGCTCGTCGCAAAGTCGACGACGTTCGGGTCGAAGCGTACCGACGTCTCGGCGGGAAAGAGGTAGAGCAGACCGCGCGGCGAGCCGTCCGAGGCAGTGAACGCGCCCCGCTCCGCACCGTAGCGGCGATCCACCGCCGTATGCAGCAGCCGCACCGGCAGCGTCTCCCCGCCGACACCCACCTCTCCCACAGGCGGCGGATCATACGCGGCGGCAATCTCGAACTCCGCCTCCGCCTCACTCGGCCCGCAGCCGGCCGCCACAAGCACAACGGCCATCGCGGCCACGCCGAGGCTCAAGTTCCACCATGCGCGGCCGTGCCGCCGTTCGCTCGCTCGCTCCATGATCCGTCCGTTGGGTTCGAAAGTGACTGCTCAATGCCGCCGGGAACACATGCCACCGGTACGGAGGCCCCCCGGCCGTTCGTCGCGAATTTCGCGTTCGCTCCCGCGTACCCTACCTTCCCTCGATGCGACGGTCGAGCCGCTCTTCCAACTCCTCCGGCTCCGGGACCGCGTAGCCCCGCTCACGCAACACGGCCGCAACGAGGGCAAGCGGAAGCCCTACCACGGTCGAAAAACGACCGTCAAGCGCCTCGACAAACCGGTCCCCGCTCTCCTGCACCGCGTAGGCGCCCGCCTTGCCGAAGCATTCCCCCGAGTCGACGTAGGCGCGGATCTCCGCGTCGGAAAGGGGTCGAAAGCGAATCCCCGTTTCATCCGCCGTGTCGAGCGCCTCGACGACCCTGCCGCTGGCCGGCTCGAAGGTCCGCAGGCTGACGCTGCTGATTACGCGGTGCGCGCTGCCGGAGAGCCGCCCTAGGATCCGCAGCGCGTCCTCCCGGTCCGCGGGCTTGCCGAGAATCTCCGTCTCCAGCGCCACCGTCGTGTCCGAAGTCAGTACGTCGAGCCACTCCGCCTGCCGCGCCGCCTCCGGCACCCCGTCGCGCCGCAGCTGCGCGAGTGCCGCCTCCGCCTTGAGCCTTGCCATCTCCACAGCATACGCGCTCGCCTCCGCCTGCGGCGCCGGCTCCGGCTCCTCCACCGCCGGATCCAGCACGGCAAACGGAACTCCCAGTCGGGCGAGCAACTCGTGCCGGCGCGACGAGGTCGAGGCAAGGACAAGAAAGCGCTGTTGCATGTCGAATGTGCTCCTACAAGGGAAGAGACGGGTAGACTTTTCGCCATGACACAACACCAGCGCGTTACGGGACGTGGCCTCGTAGCACGCCCCGAATGTAGGGCGGTCCTTCGCGCCCTGTTCCGCGCGCAACGAATCAATCAGGATCAGTCAGCAACCAATCCGTACGCTGCAGGAATGCGCGCCGTCGTTCTCCGCCGGCGGGAGGGATTGGACGGGCACGGAGGCCGGTTCGACGCACGTGGTTCCGGCAAGGTTTTTTGCAACAAAGCCGGCTGCCCCCTCTACTCCTCGCCGTCGTTCTCGTCGACGCCGGCGCCGGCGCTTGCATATTCCTCGGCGCGCTCGAGCAACTCGACAACGTCGACGACGACCGGTTCTTGGTAGGGAGCACTTTCACCGCGCGGCGGCGCGAACATGGCGTGCATCCGCCTGGCGTCCGGTTCGAAGACGACGCTGTGGAATGTCCCCGAGTGCGCGACCTCTTGCAGCCACTCGCGCAACGTATCGACGGTCACGCTGCCCGGCTCCGCCTGCCCGGCGGCCTCCGCAAGCGAGCCGAAGCGACGCTCCGAATCTTGCGGAATGGGTCGCGCCTCCGGCAGCGGACGCTCCCCCTCCCGTTGCACGTTCGGATTGCGGTAGCGCAGGCAATGATGGTTCGTGACGACGAGCTTCTCGCGCGAGGCCCCTTCGTCGTTATGCGCCACCGTGCGCACCGTGACTCCGCCTCGCAAACGGCTGTACCCGTCGAATTCGAGGCCCGCCGCAAAGCCGCCGTCGGCGTTGTCGCCGAACTCGCGCGGCCAGGAAAGATGCACGTTGCCGGGGACAAGCCCGTTGCGCGAGCGCAACGCCTCGGCGAAGGAGCCGGGCACCTCTTCCGGCTCGGCCGTTTCCAGCGCGTCGCGGATCAGGTGCGGACGCGTCAGCACGCCAATGGTCGTGTCCCAGTGGCCGTGCGTGTCGTGAATGGTCGCATTGAGGCCGTCCTCGTTCATCGCCGTGTAGGCGCCAAGCGTGCCGGCAAAGGCCATGCTCACCCAGCCTTTGCGCGGGGCGAGCTCGACGCCGTTCACCTCTTGTGCGGGGATTGGCGCATTGACGACAAGCACGTGGCTGTCCGCCATCACGCGGGCCGAGGACATGTAGTCGAGGTTGCGGGCGGTAAGTACGCGGCCGTCCTCGGTGTACTCGCCCCACATGCTGATGCTCGAGCAGCCGAACTGGCGCCAGTCGCTCAGCGTCTGCCCGGCCTTCAAGTCGGCGAGCATGAAGTCGCGGCCCAGCGGCGAGTCCGTGCGCTGTTCCTCGGGCACACTTTCGAGCAGCCCCTGAAACATGCCCTTCATTTCGTCGAGGTAGGGCTCGGGAAACTCGAAGACGAGGTCTTGCATCTCGACGACGCGGTTGTACCCGCCTCGCATGGCGCCGACGAGCAAGACGAAGCGGCGCCAAAGCTGAAAGATCTCCGGGCCGAGCAGCTTGCCGTAGGCGTAGCCGCGCTCGTAGGGTGAGCCCCACAAGTAAAGGATGCGCGTGCCGTCCTCCTTCTCGACGAGCTTGCCGGTCACCTCCTCCGGCGTCTCCTCGGGCAACTCATTGTAGGGAAAATCCGCGGCGAGCGTTGCCTCGACCCATGCGGGTTCGGCGTCGAAGGTGTCAAGGGCGTAGGCGACGACTTCCTCGGTGGTCACGGTGCCCAGGCCGTCCCCCTCGAAAAGCCAACTGCGCAACGCGTTGAGCAAGCGGTGGTAGTCGCTGCGCTCGCCGAGCAGTCGCTCGTTCGCAAACGCCTCGGCCAGCGCCACCGCGTCACCGGTCTTGTAGACCTTGATCAGCCGGTGCGGCATCGCGGTGGTGGCATTGCGAAAGATCTCGAGCAGCGTGTCGCGCTCGAACTCGAAGGCAAGGTACGCCTCGGCAAGCTCCGCCTCACCGCGCTCCCAAAGCAGCTTGCCCAGCGCGACCTGCGGCGAGATCTCCTGCTCGTCGAGCCACTGCGCAAGCTCCTCGGGCACCTTGCCCGCCGCGGCCACGCCGGGGCCCTCGTCCACCGGCTCCGCGGCATTCCCGGGCTCGGCCGGCGCCGGGCTCACGCGCAGCAACAGCGCAAGTGCAAGCAACACCCCCACCAAGGCCGCCCCACGCCACGGCGACGCGACACCGTCAGCAAACCGGCGATTCAAGCAACTCGTATCCATCTGGCTCTCCGTCCTCGTTATGGGTTCGTTCGTCGGTGGCTCACGGCTCGCAGCCGGCGCGTACATCAAAGCTTTGGTTTCGTGTCGTCGCGGAACCGACCACGAGGCACGCCCCTCCGGGCACCCCGCTACGCCCCACCGACTTTGCGGCCCCCACCGCCGGCGCGCAAGCAGTTTTTCCGTCGTCCTCACCGCCGGTGAAACGACTTAGGAGCTGACAGGAACTTAATTCCGAACGTTGAGCGTCACGAGCGAAGGCTATGCAAGGCGGAGGAAAGTAAGCCGCGAAGGCGTGACGAGTCACGCCGAGCCGCGCAACCGACGACAACGAAGCAGAGCCGAGCGCAGGTGCTCAATTCGGAAGTGATTTTCTGACAGCTCCAAAGAGGCAACGAGGCCGCAGAGAAGGCGAGCGGGCGTTGATCCAAGCTACGGGTGTTCCTGGCGGGGGCGGAGTAGCGAGATGGGTGTGGAGCTCCGACCCACGGGCGAACAGGCGCAGTGTGCGGAGGATGGCGTCGCACAGCGTTGCGAAACGGGTGTGGAGCTCCGACCCACGGGCGAAGCCCGTGGGCTTGAGACACAATCACTTCACGTCCGTGAGATGCACGGAAACGCGCAGGCACAATGGCATGCTGGGACCTCCTGCGGTACGCTTACACTGTCATGGGGCGCGGCGGCGGTTTCGAGGTGCATGCGGATGCAACCCGGGCAAGCGAACGGAGGGTGGTGCAGCGTTGCACGCGTACGGCGGCTACGCCGTTGGCCGGCGTGCTTGTCGCTTGGCGTGTTGCTCGGCGCGGTCCTGCTCGGCTGCTACGCAACACCGGGGGCGCAGGCGCCGAGCGGTTCCGCTTCCGAGGACAATGCCAGCGGCGCGAGTGACACGGCGCGACACCGTAGCCCGCCCCCGACATCTTTCCGCGACGAATCCACGAATGAGGCGAGTACTGTGCAACCCGCCGGCCATGCCGCGCGTGACGAGCGGCCACAGCAGCGGGTTGCCGCCAGTGATGTGTCGGAGCGGGAGCGGGAGTGGGTGGACCGCGAGCAGTTTCGCCGACTCACGCGAGTCGCTCCGGCGACGGTGCTTGATGGGCGCGACTTTCGCTCGCCGAGCTTCGTTGCGCGGCGCTTCTTGCGTGCCGTGTTGCGCAACGACGCCGACGGGTGGCGGCAGTCGGTACACCTCGAGGCGCCACTCGTTCTCGGCCCCCTTTTGTTTGAAGCGCCGGCGACGGAAGACGGCGACGAGCGCACGGGGGCCGCGGGAGAACGCGTGCCTTATGTGGAGCCGGCAAGTTTTTCCGTTTGGCGCACGCGCCTCGGTCGTTTCGACGGGATTGCCGGCTGGGCCGTGACTGACTGGGACGTGCCCGAGGTAGGGGTTTTCCTCGCTCCGTCCCAGCCGAACTCGGAAATCACGCTGCTGCGGCTGCGTCCCGACCCGCGTCCGCCGGAGCCTACGGCAGAGTTGTCGGGAGAGGCGCACGAGGCTCGTTCCTGGCGGGTCTACTGGGTGGAGCGCACGTTTGAGCCGGAGTCGGTCGTTGCGGGGCCGCAGTGGGTGGCGCGGCGCTTCGACGAGCGCGAGTCGCAGTCGCGCTACCGCGGCGACGAGGCGCTGCAACAGCCGCAGGTGAGCGAACGCCAACTGACACGCTGGCTGACGGGGATTGTCAGCGACGCGCGGGCCGAGCGGCTCGACGGCGTCCGCGCCCGCACCTTGAGTGACGAGGAGCGACGCACCACCGACCCGCCGGCGTGGCACTTGCTCAAGGACGCGCCGTCGCTGTCGCAGCAGGCGCTCAAGCGCCGTCTCGCCCGCATTGTCCAGGCGCCGCGCGCCCTCGAGGGCGTGCTTCTGCTCGACCAGTACCAAGTCGCCGGCTCGGGTACCGTCTACGTGCGCAGCCTCGCCGTGTTCGGGGACGCGCATCAAATGAGACAGGCCTACCGCCTCGACTGGCGCCTCGCTCAGGGCCTCTACAAGATTGCGCACATTGAACCGGTACCGCTGACACCGCGGCTTGAGTCCCTCTTCGACTTGGATTGAGTTGACCACCGCTTGGCAACGACGTTTCGAGTGCCGCGTCGGTCCGTACGTGGCGTGTGGCACGAACTACGCCTGCGGGTGCCAATTTGACATGACGGCATGCCCGAATATGTAGGCCTGCGGAGTCCAGGGATTGGCGCCAAGAATTCGTCGGTGGTGGCTTGGCGAGGGAAATGCCTTGTCCAATAGCTGGGTTTTCTCCTTTGGCAAGAGATTTGCACGTCCTCTGTGTGGTGGTGGTGCGCGAATCCGCTGCCAGTAACGAACACGGAACACGTCGTAGGCAAGAGCGTAGCAGCGAGGAAAGACCCCCGAGATGCGATTCGAACAGTTGACCGTAAAGG
>SKZP01000130.1 GCA_007127275.1 Planctomycetota bacterium | reverse complement strand
GACCGCAATGATCGCGATTTGCACCCCGAGGCCGATTGGTACGCCGGCGATCTGATTCAAGCCGCCGTTGATTTGCATCGCGCCAAGGCCGAGCGAGGTGCCGATGCCGAAGAGGGTGCCGATCGTTGCGACGACGTCGACGGCATGGCCGAGAGGTCCGTGAATGCGCTCGCCGATCAGCGGATACAGCAGGGAGCGCGGCGCCAGCGGCAGCTTGTAGCGAAAGTGAAAGTAGGCCAGCGGCAACGCCATCGCCATGTAGATGGCCCACGGATGCAGCCCCCAATGAAAGTAGCTGTAGAGCATCGCCTCGCGCATCGCCTCGATGGTGCGGGGCTCTGCCTCGAGCGGTGCGCTGTAATGGAGAATCGGCTCGGCCACGCCGAAGAAGACGAGGCCGATACCCATGCCCGCGGCCAGCAGCATCGTGAACCAGGTGAGGCCGTGAAACTCCGGCTCCGCCTTGTCGCCGCCGAGGCGAATCGAGCCGAAGCGGCTCAACGCCAACACGAGAACGAAAACCAGGAACGCGTTCGCGGTGAGGATGTAAAGCCAGCCGACGTTGACGACAATGCCGCTTTGCAGCGTCTCGAAGGTTCGCTCGGCGTGCCCCGTAAAGATGGCGCCGTAGAGCACGAACAGCAGAATGAGCCCGGCGGAGAACAGGAACACCGGCGGGCTCATCGTGTCGCGGAAGTTGGCAACCAGTTTGCGAATGATCACCGTGGGCACACTCCCAAGCATTGTGGCGGGCAGCGGAAGGAGGCGGCCGAGACGGACGCCCGGTGCGCATGGCGGCGCTGCCGCTGCAGGAGAAACCCATTCGGCGGGGATTTTCATTCATGAGCTTCGCCGCAAGCTCACCCGAGCCAGCGATACATGAGAATCTCGTCGACGTATTCCACCGTTCCGTCGGCGGCTTCGCGTCGCACACCCTTGATGCGGCGGCCCTCGGGCTCGAAGCCGAGGCTCTCGTAGAGGCGAATGGCACGGGCGTTGTCGGCAATCACCTCGAGCGAGATCTTCGTCAATCCGGGATGCGCCTCAACGAAGACCACCGCCTGCTCGAGCAAGGTGCGGCCGATGCCGCGACCGCGGTGCGGCTTGGCGACACTCATTCCGAAGTTCCAGACATGCGCGAGCTTCCAGCGTGACGTTACGCCCCCGTTGAGGAAGCCCAACGGCTCGTCGCTCTCCGCGTCGACGGCAAGGAAGGCAGCGCTCGACTCGCTTTCGCGGTGTTTGAGCAGGAACTCGCGCTCCTTTTCCTCGGTGACGTCGAACTCCTCGGCACGCGTGACGAGCTCGGGCAAGCGTTCGTCGAACACGCCGCGAATCATCCGCAGCAGCGCCGCGGCGTCGTCGGGGGAGGCCTCGCGCACGACAAACTCGGCACCACGGCGATCTTTGCGCCGCGTCACGGCAATGGCGGGCTTGTTCACGTTCGGGCCCCTTCGTTCGTTCGTGGACCGATCCGGCTCGGCCACCTGGAGCGACGCGGAGGAAACCGCCCCCATTCGGGGCTACAGAGGAAACGAAATCTCGCGGTGTCGTCCTAGCGGACGATGGTTTGGCTGCGCTTGGGGCCGACGCTGATGTTGCGAACGGGCAGGCCCAACAACTCGTCGAGTGCTTCGATGAAGCGGCGCGCGTTCACGGGCAACTCCTCGAAGCGGCGACACTCGGTAATCTCATCGCTCCACCCGGGGAAGCTTTCGTACTGCACGTCGAGGTCGTCGAGCTCGCGCAGGCAACTGGGAAAACTGCCCGCTGCGACGCCGCGGTAGCCGACACCGACGCGGATCTCCTCGAGCCCGGTGAGCACGTCGATCTTCGTCAAAAAGACCTCGGTGGCGGCACTCAAGCGAGCGGCGTAGCGCACCTGTGCGGCGTCGAGCCACCCGCAGCGTCGCGACCGACCCGTCGTGGCGCCGAACTCGCGCCCCTTGTCGCGGATCGCCTCGCCGACTTCGTCGTGCAACTCCGTCGGCAGCGGCCCCGCGCCGACTCGGGTCGTATACGCCTTGACGATCCCGACGATGCTTAGCTGGTCGCCGACAAAGCCCGGGCGGCAAAAGCCCGCCCCGGCGAACATGTTCGGCCCGAGCGTGTTCGAACTCGTCACGAACGGATAGGTACCGTGGTCGATGTCAAGCATCGTCCCCTGCGCCCCCTCGAACAGGATGTGCTTGCCCTGCGCGTCGGCACGCTGCAACTCGAGTCCGACGTCGCAGAGCATCGGCTTGAGCCGCTCGCCATAGGCGCGATACGTTTCGTAGACCTCTTTGAAGCGGATGGGCTTGCCACCGTAGACGTTTTCGATCACCGCATTCTTCTCGTCGAGCGAGCGCTGCAACAGCGGCCCGAGCTCGTCGGAGAGCAGATCCGCCATGCGCAGCCCGACGCGGCTGACCTTGTCCGCGTAGGCCGGGCCGATGCCGCGCTTGGTGGTGCCGATGCCGCTGGCGCCGGCGGCCGCTTCGCGCAATTCGTCGAGCGCCTTGTGATACGGAAACACGACATGGGCACGCTCGGAGATCAACAGCCGCCCCTGCCAGTCGATCCCCTGGGCGTTGAGCGAGTCGAGCTCCTCGAACAACTGCCCCGGGTCGATCACGCAGCCGTTGCCGATTGCACACAGCGTGTCTTCGTAAATCATCCCCGAGGGGACGAGGTGGAAGATGAACTCGCGCTCGCCGACCTTGACGGTATGGCCGGCGTTGGCGCCCCCCTGGAAGCGGACGACGATGTCGGCCTCGGAGGCGAAAAAGTCGACGACTTTCGCCTTGCCCTCGTCCCCCCATTGCATGCCGATGATCGCGGAGATCGACATCGCGGCAGCCTTTCGTTCGCCCCGCAACGCCCCACCACTCGTGGCGGCGGCGATGTCACACGCGTGCCTGCACCGCGGCGCGGTACGAAACGACACAACGGGCGCTTGCGCCCGTGGAGCAAGTATACGACGCCACGCAAGGTGCGCAAACGGCATAACCCGAAGCCTCGCTCGAACCGCGTTTCGATGCCGTGGGCACTTTTCGACGGCGTGCACGAGATATCTCCCAATGCGCCGGCCCACGTCGAGCCACACAGCCCCTCTCAGGGACGTCGCGGTGTGGCACGTCAATTGCGTCCGGTGTCGACTCGTTACGGGTGACACTCACCGACCGGCGGGGAACTCACCTTTTGTCTCGATTGATGTCGGCGCTGCGCGTGGCAGCGTCGATAATTGGCACTCCGAAAGGATCACGCATGCATTGGCACCTTCGCACGATCGCTCTCTCCCTCGTTGCGGCCCTGCTGTTCGCAACCGTGGCTTGCAGCGACGACGACAACGGCAACGGCGAGTCGGTCGACCCGGCGCTCTTCGGCGTTTGGCTGAACCACTCCACGGGGGAATCCTGGACGATCAACGAGGACGGCACCTATGAGGTCGAGCGCGGCGAAGACACCGGAACGTTCGTCCCCGGGGACAGCACCACGCCCGACAGGATCAACAACTTGTACGGGGACAACTGGGAGTCGACCGAGGCGCAAGGCAACGGCCTCATCGAGGTCGGCGACGTCTTCGACAACCTGGACAATTCCCGGCGGTCCTTGCACATCGTGAGCGACACCTTGCTCGGCGTTCGCACCATGCACGAAACCAATCCCACCGTTTATGAGGAACAACGGAGGCCATGGGAATTCGACGGCACCACCACGATCATCATTGGCCGTGGCCATGCCGGAACCTATGCGGGCACCGAGGAGCGCGTCCATTTCTATCCCGAGTGGCTGACTGAGGTCGTGCAGTTGGAGATCGACGGCAACGAGCTATACACGCCCGAACCGGTGCTGACCTCCGCGGTGAGCAACCCTGAGTCGATCACCGAGGGAAGCCCCTGGAGTGCGGTGGACGAAGGAGAGATCTCCGGCGTGACGTACTACTTCCACTTTGTCGCGACGATCTCGAGCGGCGAGTTGGAGTTCGCCATGACCGTGTCGAGCTCCAGCGACATTGCCGACGGAATTGTCGGCTCGAAGGAGCGCCAAGGCGTCGAGGAAGTGGCCGACGAGATGCTCAAGATGCGTATCTTTGATCGGTTCAGCTACGACGTCGACGGCACCGCGCCGTTCAGTGCGACCTTGAGCACCTGGAATGTCGCGGGAGACATCGGCATGTGGTCGTCGATGGTTGAGGAGGCCGGCACCTACACGGTCTACGTCGGCCACGGCACAATGACCGTCGGTCCGCTCGGCACGCCGTTCGAGTCGAGTTCGCCGACCCTGGTCGGTGGTGAATGGGGCAACAGCGCCGGCGACGAAATGGAGTTCTACGACGACGGCACCTACACGATCACCCAAGGGGGCGCGTCGGGCCCCGTAATCGACGAGGGGCATTGGCGCGAAGACGCGAACGGCCGGATCTACTGGAGCTCGACAACAACGTACACCAAGCAGGCCGACTGAACGAGCACTGCGCGGGCAGCCATGCGGGGCGGCTTTCGGCCGCGTCCGTGGGCCAAGGGACCAACGCCGTTGCACGCCGCCTACCGCAGCAAGCACAACCGCTGTGGAGGGACGTGCAACGGGGGGTCCCCGCCAACGCCGTTGCCCCCAAGGAACGTCGGAACGCGGTCGCATCGGAGTGAACCCTCGCCCATTCTCGACGCTAAGAAGGAAGAGGACGACAGTACCTTGCCTTCGTTTCCTCGCACTCGGGAAGCCAATTGTGCCGGTCCCACACATCGACCGGACCATCCGTTTGACTGTCGTGGTGCCCGGTTCTGCTTCTTCATTCACCCATCCTAGTGAGGGCTTTAGCATGCGGTACATTACCAGTCTGCTTCTTCTCGTCGCGTTGCTCGTTCCCAACACGCTCGGCTGCTCCGATGACGACGACGACAACGGCAACGGTCCGAGCACGGATGCCGAGTTGCTCGGCGTGTGGGTGGACAACGACACCGACGCCGTTCTGACGCTCAGCAACCCGAGCTACACCCTCGAAGGGGACTCCGAGACCGCCACCTTCGTCGCTGGCGGCACCGGCACCCCGGACCGCATCGAGGGCTTTCAGGGCAGCGACTGGGAGTCGACCGAGCCCGACGGCACGGGCCAAATCGACGTCGGCGAGACATACGAGAACACCACCGCGGCGGAGGAATCGTTGATCTTCCTCTCGGCGAGTCGCGTCGCCGTTCGCGAGAGTGACCCCGGCAACGAAGACATCTACGACGAGTACTACGTCAACTGGGAACTCGAGAATACCGAGGTCACCTTCACCGAGTTCGAGGCGGGCGCCCACGGCGTGTTCAATGGAACCCTGCGCCTCACGCCGGATCAGCCGACCGGCGGCAGCGGCTTCGAGATCGTCGGCGACGAATTGATCACCCTCGGTACCACGTTCACCTCGCAGAACCCCACGCCGAGCTCGGTTGCCGACGGAAGCCCATGGGTTTCAACGGAGGAGGACGACGGCGACTTCATTCACTTCGAAATCACCGTCGATGGCGATCGGTTGCAAACGGAAATACGGATATCATCGGAAGAGGATCCGAACGACCCCGCCCTTATCGGCATTGTCGAACTCTTCGAGTTCGTGGAGCAACCGGGCACGGTCGAAATGTATCAGTTGCGTCACGCCGACTACGTCGTCGAGGAAAACGCCGAAACCACGCTGACGATGTGGAACGTCGACGACGACATGGGCCCATGGACCAAGGTGACGCTGGTCGACGACGATCCGACCGACGTGTACGCGGTTGGCATCGGCTTTGAAGGGTTCTTCAGCAACGAGCCCACATTGGTCGGTAATGAATGGACCAACCCATTAAGCGGCTTCGAACTGTTCTTCAATGCTGACGAAACCTACACCATCGTCGACGACCAGGAGCAAGTGGTGGACGAAGGGCGCTGGCGCGACGACCCAAGCGGACGCGTGTACTGGGACTCCTTCACCGAGTTCACCAAGCAGTAGCGCCCGGACGTCCCGGGGTGCCGGAAGGAAATATGTACCGCAGGGCGGGCCCCGTGCCCGCCCTTTCTCTTTGTCACGGTGTTCGTCGCGACGTGTCCCGTTCCTCCTTCGTTCCGGGGCGAGCGGGGGACGAGAGTCCCTCCGAGTCAAACGGGTCGCGAACGCATAGGTAGTACAAGGCAGGGCGATCAGCGGCCAGCAACAACGGCTTCGTGGCCACGTGCCAAGCGACGCACGAGCACGACGACGAGGACAAGCAGCATCAGTGGCCACCACGGCGCGCTTGTATAGCCAAGCGCGCATCCTTGGCTGGCGCCGACGGTCGGCGGGCTCCTGACCTCGAGGACGACCTCGAGCAGCAGCGGTTTCGCGGTGACGCCATCGGAGAGAGAGACGTTGAAGTGACGGTCGCCGCTTTCGTACGACATGGGGATCAGCCGGCGAAGGAGACGTCGAGACTGCCGACTCCTTGGTCATTGACCTGCGGCATCGTATCCATCCCTTCCAGTTCCTCTGTCGGCCCGTCGACGGCTACAATGGTGAGCGTATCGCCGTCGGCATCGGATACCACGAAGGTGTACTCGAACTCGCGACCCTTGACGACATGAATACGGTACGGGTTTTCGCCCGTCGCCTCCCCCGGTACGCGTTCGATCTCGGGGGCTACGTTCTCGGTAATTTCGAAACGAACGACGAGGGTTTCCGGTGGGTTGACGTTGTCGCCGTACTCGATCGTGTAGTCGTAGGTCCCGGCCGGGGTTGCAAAGTCGATGGTTCCACTAAATTCGAGTGTGAACGTATCCGTGCCGTTGGTTCCCGGGCTCGGATGCACAATACCACTCGGCGCCGGACTCGGTGCCACGACGTCGAAGATCTCG
>SKZP01000067.1 GCA_007127275.1 Planctomycetota bacterium | reverse complement strand
TCGTATCCGGAGCAGCCGCTCCTTGGAGCCGAAACGTCACCTGGCGCGCGGAAAAGTTCGCCCGGTAGCGCAGCGTGCGGAAGCGCCAGGGCACGTCGCTCTCCTCGGCAAGGTCGAGCGTGTCCTGAATGAAGCTCCCTGCGTACTCGAAGCGTGCCCCGTCGGCGAGCAGATCCAGCGTCCTGCGCTCTTCGTCGACCCAACTCGCCCGCGGCGAGCCGTAGTCGTCGAAGGTCTCGAGGATTGCCGTGAGTTGCTCCGGGCTGACGTCGTCGGCACCGGTGGTCTGCAGGCGCGCAAAGAAGGTGACCGGCCCAATCTCGGTGTCACGCACATCGAACGTATCGACCCACGGCGCCCGCCCCGTCTCGGCAGGTCCCGACTCGCAGGCGAACGTCGCCGCCCACGCAAGCACCGCCACCGAAGCAAGTGCCGCCAGAAGCACGCGGGTCGAAGGCAAAGAAATCGGCATCCGGCAAGCCACCGCAGGAAGTATGGCGAGAACGCGCAGTCAGAAGGTCACCTCAGGCGCCCAGCATCCCTAACCCGGCGCGACACGTCAAACGAATGCGCAGAGCATTTCCAACTAAGAACGCTCGGTTATCCAGCCGACGAGCGTCGCTCAAGGGGCCGACCCGTTTCGGGCTTTGAGTCACGGGCAACGCCCGTTGGCTTGGGGGGGCGCCCGCTCGGCCCCGCGGGTGGCACGCTTGAGGGCGTGTCCTGGTTCAGGTGTCCTTGGCCTCGGCGTCGGTTGCGGCGACGGCGGCGGCGCGCTGGGATTCGCGCAGCGCCCGCATTTGGTCGCGCTGCAACTTCAGCGTCCGCTCGTGGCGAACCTCATACGGGCGGAAGAGCTTGAGCCACTCGAAGCCGGGTAGGTCCTCCTCGTTCAGCCAGCGAATCACCGCGCGCGAGATCGCCACCAGCGGCACCGCGAAGAACATCCCCAGCACGCCGAATCCGAAGCCGATCAAGAAAAGGACGAGCAGCGCGAGCACCGGATTCACCGAAACCGAGCGGCCGGCAATGTTCGGATACAGCACGAAGTCGTTCAGCGCCTGTGCCGCCGCGTAGCACACAACGGTAACGATCAGGTAGAAACCGGTATCCGTCGGCACCGTCAGCGTCACCGCAAGGGCGATCAACCCGGCGATGATCGGACCGAGAAACGGGATCAAGCCGAGGATCGCCATCACCAGGCCGAGCAGCAACGCGTGCGGGTGGCCGAATATCGTTAGCAGGAGATAAAAGATCAGCCCCACCAAAAAGATGACCACCGAGTGTCCTTGGACGTATTGGCGAAGGATCTGGCCAATCTCGCGCGACAGCTTCGAGAGACGCTCCCCTTGCTCCGGCGAAAAGTAGGAGTTGACTTTGCCGGAGAGGCGCGGCCAGTCGAGCAGCAAGTAAAATGTCGCGACGAGGAACAGCAGCAGGTTGAGCAGAATTGCGCCGACCCAGCCGATGGCTTCGCTTGCCCAGCCGATCAGCCCCTCGACGGAGTCTTCGCTCATGTCGTTGGCGCGACTGAGCGCGTTGGTGATCGTTTGTGCCGTCACCAAGGTGAATTCTTCGATTTGCTCGGGCTCGACGTCGAATTGTTCGCCGATCGGCGCGACGAGGCGGTGTACGTTCTCGTGCACCGCCTCGGGGGTCTCCACCTGGGCGCGGATTTTCTCCACCGTACTTGTCAACTCGCCGTAGGCGAACCAATTGAACAGCACGAGTACCGCGAGCAGTACGGCAAAAAAGATCAGCGTCGCGACAATCCGGCTGCGCACGAGTCTCGCCATCCCGTCGACGACCGGTGCGGTGATGTAGGCGAAGATCAGCGCAAGGAAGAAGGGGAACCAGACACCGACGGTCTCGGCGGCAATCCAGAGGATGTAGGTCACGAGCGTGACGTACCAGAGGCTGCGCGCCCAGCGGAACTCCCAGTTCGAGATGCACAGCACGCCGATCGCAACGAGCGGAATCAGCGGATAGAGCTGCAACTGCATCGCGACGGCACCGGCAATAAGGGCGGCAATGGCGGCGATCGCGGCGGGCATCCCGGCGAGCGGCTCGCGCAGACTTCCCGGCTTGCCCCACAAGTACTCCATCTCGCGGGTCGCCGTAGGCTGCACAAGCTCCACCGCCGCTTGCGCGTGCGGCGACGGTTGCACTTGCCTCGCCCCGGCCGGTTCCCGTTCGGTTTGCGACTTCCCGGCCGCTGCCGTTGCGTGTTCCTCCTCGGCAGGCTTGGCCGAGGGCGGCACCGCCGGAGACGACGGCTCCTTGCCCTTCGCCGCCGGGGCTCGCACCGCCTTCGGCGCCTTGTCCTCGGCGGACTTCGCCTCGCCTCGGCGGACCCGTTGGTAGCGTTGCGAGTCGGGACGGTAGCGCTTGACGCGCTTACTTTTCGGCGTGTCGTCGCGCGGTTCGCCGCCGGGCGCGGTCTCGCTCGAAGAGGATGCGGCGTCGCCGCTGCGTTCGTTGTCTTCGCCGGAAGGCTTGTCGCTTGGTGGTTGCGGTTGCGGTTGGCCCGGGGTGCGCGACTGTTGCTTGCGGCGCCGCCGCCGTCCGCCACGCTTTCCTCGCCGGCGCCCGCCGCCGCCGCCGTTGCCACCGACGGTGTCGCCGCTGCCGCTGCCGTCGGTACCACTGCGACCGCCATTGCCACCGCTACCGCTACGTGGCGGCGGGCCAGACGCTGAGCCTCCCGAGGACGAGGAAGGTTGGTCGGAGGAGGGAGACGGTGGTTGGCTCATACCAGCGGCCAAGTGAAAGGGGCAAGGATTGACACGGAACGCGTACTGTAAGCACGCACGGTGTAGGCTCTTCGCCTGACGCTCCCGTTCGCCAAGCGGTTTGTCCGCGGACGTTCACCCACGCGAGCAAAAGAAGAGGAGGCTCCTGTATGCTAGCCGAGCGTGGCGCAAAGGGGAATCCCACGGATCGCCCCCTGGGGTGGGGTGCCACTCCCTTCGGAGCAGCCTCCGAAACTGAGCGACTGCGCTCGCCTGGTTTCGTCGAAACTCAACGGCATTGCGGGTGCAACCCACGGGCGAAGCCCGTGGGCTTGGGAACACTTCCGCGCTCCACACGTTGCAGAAGATGCGCCGACGGTTCCCGTGGGGCGTGGGCGTGGTAGGGTATGCCGCGGTCAGGGGTTTGTTTGCTTGTTTGCTTGCGCGGCTGCGAGGAGGAGCGGGATGATTCCGGTGGTGGCCATTGTCGGGCGGCCCAACGTGGGGAAGTCGTCGCTGCTCAACGCCTTTTACGGCTCCCGCGTGAGCATTGTCGACCCGATGCCGGGGGTGACACGCGACCGCGTCAGCGTGCACATCGAAGTCGACGAGCGGGCCGTGGAGCTTGTCGACACCGGCGGCATCGGCATTGTCGACACGCAAGACCTCGAGTCGCACATTAATGAGCAGATCTCCGTGGCGATCGACACCGCCGACGCGGTGCTTTTCGTCGTCGACGTGCGCGAAGAGATCACCGCGCTCGACCGCACCGTCGCCGAGCAGTTGCGGCAGCTTTCCGACAAGCCGGTGGCGCTGCTTGCGAACAAAGCGGACGACCCGAAGTTCGACGACCTTGCCGGCGAATTCTACTCGCTCGGCTTCGACCCGGTGATTCCGGTCTCGGCGAACAGCCGTCGCAACCTGATGGACGCGATCGAATGGATCGGCGAGACGATCCGCGAGATTCCCGAGCCGGAGCCGCGCGAGGACCCAGCGATGCGGCTTGCGATCATCGGCAAACGCAACGCCGGCAAGAGCACGCTTGTGAACCGGCTTGCGCAGACCGAGCGCTGCATCGTCAGCGAGCGCGAAGGGACCACCCGCGACAGCGTCGACGTGCGCTTTCGCTTCCGCGACCAGGAGTTCGTCGCGATCGACACCGCCGGCTTGCGCAAAACGAAAGCGGTGCAGAACTCGATCGAGTTTTACAGCCAGGCTCGTTCGCTGCGGGCAATCCGCCGGGCCGACGTGGTGCTCTTGCTGCTCGACGCGCTCGCCGACGTGGGGAATATCGACAAGAAGGCCGCGGACGAGGCAATGAAGCAGGGCCGACCGATCGTGATCGGCGTGAACAAGTGGGATCTGGCACCAGAGAGCGTGACCACCGAGGAGTTCGAGGCGTATATCCGCAAGAAGCTGCCGGGGCTTGCCTTTGCGCCGGTGGCGTTTCTCTCCGGCCAGGATGGGAGCAACGTCTGGCAGGTGATTGCGCTGTGCCAGGAGCTGTACGAGCAATCGACGCAGCGTGTCAGCACGGGCGAGCTCAACCGCGCGCTCACCGCCGTGGCCGACCGGCGGCCGCCGATGGTGAAAGGGCGCCGTGCCAAGTTTTACTACGCGACGCAAATCGGCGTGGCCCCGCCGACGATCGTGATCTTCGTCAACGAGCCCGAGTTGGTCAGTCCGGAGTATCGCCGCTTTCTCGTGAACCGGTTTCATGAGTTGTTGCCGTATCCGGAGGTGCCCATCAAAGTCGTGTTGCGGCGGCGGGAGCGCGACGACCGCACGGCACATTTCCGCAAGCTGCGCGGCAAACGCTAGTCCGGAACCGTCGACAAGCAACCCGCATGCTGCAGCCATGCGCGCCGTCGTGCTCCGCCGGCGAGCCGGCTCGGTCGGGCACGGAGGCCCGCGTTACGAACGTGGTCTCGTCCGAAGGGTTTTTTTGCAACAAGAACCGGCGGCACCCAAATCCGTGGTAAGGGGTGGCGCAACCGCCTCGGGAAAAGTAAACCGCGCCTACCGCTCTTTGGCGTTCGACGGGGTTTGCACACGGTTGCGTTCCATTTCGTCCCCGCACGGCGGGGCGGCGGAGCGACCCCTTTCTCACTCACTTCGCAACAAGGAAACGTCTGGACATGGCGGACAACGGCAAACAAGGTCGAGTCGTCCAGGTCATCGGGCCTGTGGTGGACGTCGAGTTCTCCCCGGAAGATCTTCCCGCCATTTACGACGCGCTGCGCATCGAGACCAAGCTCGAAAGCGGCGAAGAGGTCAATCTGGTGATGGAGACCCAGCAGCACCTCGGCCGCAACCAGGTGCGCGCGGTGGCAATGTCCTCAACCGACGGCATTCAACGTGGGATGCAAGTCGCGGCGACCGGCGCGGCAATCAAGGTACCCGTCGGCAAGCCCTGCCTGGGCCGCATCTTCAACCTGATCGGCGAGCCCATCGACGGCGTGGGGCCGCTGGACGGTGCCATCGAGACGCGGGCCATCCACCAGGATCCGCCGAAGTTCGAGCAGTTGAGCACCGAAGCGGCAATCCTCGAGACCGGCATCAAGGTCATCGACCTGCTCGCCCCGTACTCCCGTGGTGGCAAAACCGGCCTCTTCGGCGGTGCCGGCGTCGGCAAGACCGTGATCATCCAGGAGCTGATCTACAATATCGCCACGAAGCACTCCGGCTACTCCGTCTTCGCCGGGGTCGGTGAGCGCACCCGCGAAGGGAACGACCTCTGGCTCGAAATGAGCGAGTCGGGCGTGCTCAAGCAGGCGGTGCTCGTCTTTGGCCAGATGAATGAGCCCCCCGGCGCCCGCCAGCGCGTCGCCCTTTCCGGCCTCACCGTCGCCGAGCACTTCCGCGACTCGGAAGGGACCGACGTGTTGTTCTTCATTGACAACATCTTCCGCTTCACGCAGGCGGGCTCCGAGGTCTCGGCGCTGCTCGGCCGGATGCCGAGTGCGGTGGGCTACCAGCCGACGCTTGCCACCGAGATGGGTGAGCTACAGGAGCGGATTACGACGACGCAGCGCGGCTCGGTCACCTCGGTGCAGGCGGTCTACGTCCCGGCGGACGACTTGACCGACCCCGCCCCGGCAACGACCTTCTCCCACTTGGACGCGAAAACCGTGCTTTCGCGCCAGATCGCCGAGCTCGGCATCTACCCGGCGGTCGACCCGCTCGACTCGACAAGCCGCAACCTCTCCCCCGAGATCGTCGGCGAGCGCCACTACCAAGTGGCCCGCGACGTGCAGCAGATTCTGCAGCGCTACAAGGACCTGCAGGACATCATCGCCATCCTCGGCCAGGACGAGCTCTCCGAAGAGGACAAGATCATCGTGCGTCGCGCGCGCCGGCTGCAGAACTTCCTCAGCCAGCCCTTCCACGTCGCCGAGGCGTTCACCGGTGTGGCCGGCAAGTACGTCCCCCTCGAAGACACGATCCGCAGCTTCGAGGAGATCATCGAAGGCCGCCACGACGAGTTGCCCGAAAGCGCCTTCCGCTACAAGGGCACCATCGAAGAGGTCCTCGAAGCCGCCAAGAAGGCCGAGGCCGCGGGCTAACAACCGTGCTCGAGCACACCATGTTGTAGCCGAGAACGGTAGCCGAGGGCAAAGGCCCGAATGCTGGTACATCCTCGGTGATTCGAAAGTTCCCAAGCCCACCGATCTCGTCGGTGGGCTTTCGTTTGCCCGCAGGGGAGGGGGCCGTTTGAGGGTCTGACCGCGAAAAAAGTGAGGTCATCCTCCCCGGCAGATTTCGACGTGGCGCGGCCGGAACCTCGCCCGGCGAACGACGCAGGTCCCGGGCCCCGCGCCGCCACGCACATGCCGGCCCCTGCCGGGGACGACGACTTGGCGCCGCCTCGGAAAGAGACAGAGCGAACACGGGCCGAGGTGCCGTACCGCTGGGGCCCCGTGAAGGCACGCCTGACGAGGGCGTTTCCTCTCGCCAGTGGCGTCGTTCCCTCCACGGCTTCGAAGCCGCGGCCGGCCCGTCGATGATCCGTATCCGGATTTCTCCCTCCACAAGAGACAGCGGCAACGGAGAGGTGCGCTCCACCGGAGAAGAACACACATCTCCCCTCAGTAGTCCGCAATG
>SKZP01000019.1 GCA_007127275.1 Planctomycetota bacterium | reverse complement strand
TTCCGCGGGGCTGCGGCCCACTAGCCGAGGTTCTGGATAATCGAGATCATCGGCAGGAACAGCGAGATGACGATGAAGCCGACGCCGGCGCCCATGAAAACGATCATGATCGGTTCGAGCACGCTGGTCATTGACTCGACGGCGACGTCGACCTCGGCGTCGTACTGATCGGCAATCTTCATGAGCATCTTGTCGAGCTCGCCGGTTTCCTCGCCGACGTCGACCATGTTGACGACGAGGTCATCGAAGATCGTCGAGTCGCCCATCGGCTCGGCAATCGTGTTGCCTTCCTTGATCGACTCGTAGATTTCGTTGATCGACTTGGTGAGCACTTCGTTGCCCACGGCGTTCTTGACGATCGCTAGCGCCTCGAGAATCGGCACCCCGGAAGCGATCAGCGTCCCCAAGGTGCGGGTGAAGCGGGCGATGGTTCCCTTCTTCACGATCGTGCCGACAATGGGGATCTTCAGCTTGATCGAGTCCCAGGTATAGCGGCCGTTGTCGGTGGCCGTCCATAACTTGAATAAGACGACGAACAAGACGAGGCCGATGGGGATGACCCAGAAGAAGCTGACGAGGAAGTTGGAGAGGCCGAGCAGAATCTGCGTCGGCATTGGCAGCGGAATGCCGAGGTCGTCGAACATCTCCTGGAAGGTCGGCACGACGAAGATCATCAGGCCGGCCATAATCAGGATCGCGATCGACATCACGACGACCGGGTAGGTCGAGGCGCCGACGATCTTGCGCTTGAGCGCCTGGTTCTTCTCCATGAAGTCGGCGAGGCGCTGCAAGATCGTATCGAGCACACCGCCGGCCTCACCGGCCTTGACCATGTTCGTGTAGAGGCGGTCGAAGCATTTCGGATGCTTGGCGAGCGCCTCGGAGAGCGGCGTACCCCCCTCGACGTCGGTGGAGACCTGGCCGAGGATGCGCTTGAAGCCGGGGTGCTTTTGCTGAACCTCAAGAATCTTCAGCGAACGCACGATCGGCAAGCCGGCGTCCTGAAGAATCGCGAGCTGCGTCGTAAACTGCGTCAACAGTGGCAGCGGCACCTTGCCGGTCTTGCCCTCGCCAGTCGGCGGCGCGGGGGCCGAGGAGGAACTTTTCTTACCTCCGCCGCTGTCGCCGGAGATTTCTTTGATCGCCGTCGGCTTTTGGCCCTGCTGGCGAATCTTTGCGACCGCCGCCTTTTTGTCCGGCGCTTCGATCTGTTCGCGGACCTTCTTGCCCGCGTCGTCAACGGCCTCGTAGAGAAACTTCGGCATCGCTCGGCTACCTCCTGGACAGCAGGCGGAAAGAGTAGATCAAGTGCAGCGAACAGCCAGGACCGGCCGACCGCTGGGCAGGAGCCAGTACGGAACTCTACGGGGGAGCAAGGGAGACGGCCTTAAGTGGGGTATGCGCACTATACCCCAAGTCGTTGTCCGAGAAAAGACAGCGGCGCGAGCTATTCGGCCATCAACGTTTCGCGCAGAACTTCTTCGCGGGTGGTCTTTCCGTCAAGGATGGCAAGGACCCCCGCCTCGCGCAAGGAGCGCATTCCCTCGCGCCGCGCCTGCTTGCGCAATTCCGCGGTCGAGGCCTTGTCCATAATCATTTGCCGCACGCGGTCGGAAATCGTCATGATCTCGAAGATCGCCATGCGACCGCGAAAGCCGGTGTAGTTGCACTCCGCGCACCCGCCACCGAACGCGAACTGCTTGCCCTCGACCTCTTCCCATTTGAGGTTGAGCTCCATCATGTGCTCTTGGTTGGGCTCGTAGTATTCCTTGCAGTCCGTGCAGATGCGCCGCACGAGTCGTTGCGCGACGATCCCCTCGAGCACCGCGGCGACGAGGAAGTCTTCGACGCCGACGTCGATCACCCGCGTCACCGTCGACGGCGCGTCGTTGGTGTGCAAGGTCGAGAGGACGAGGTGGCCGGTCAGCGCCGCCTCCACGGCGATGCCGGCCGTCTCGGAGTCGCGGATTTCGCCGACCAGAATCTTGTCCGGGTCCTGGCGCAGAATCGCGCGAAGGCACTTCGCGTAGGTGACTTCGACCTCGGGGTTGATCTGCACCTGGACGATCCCTTCGAGATCGTACTCCACCGGATCCTCGGTGGTGATGATCTTGATGCCGACGTCGTTGGCGTAGTTCAGGCAGCTATACAGCGTGGTGGTCTTGCCCGAGCCGGTCGGCCCCGTGACGAGCACGATGCCGTTGGGCTTGTCCACCATTGCCTTCATCATTTCCTTTTCGTTTTCGCGCAGCCCGACGTTGTCGATGTCGAGACTGACCACCGAGCGGTCGAGAATCCGCATCACGCAGCTTTCCCCGAACATCGTCGGCAAGGTCGAGACACGCAAGTCGACGGGGCGCCCGGCAATGGTCAGCTCGATGCGCCCGTCTTGGGGCAGGCGCGTCTCGGCAATATCGAGGTCGCTCATCACCTTGACCCGGGCGACGAGCGTGGCGGCGAGTTCCTTGGGAGGCGCCTCCATTTCGTAAAGCACCCCGTCGACGCGGTAGCGGATCCGGAAGGTATCCTCGTAGGGCTCGAAGTGAATGTCGGAGGCCTTGGCGTGGATCGCGTTCTTGAGAATCGCGTTGAGCAGCCGCACCACCGGCGCGGCGTCGACATCCTGCGTCGGGTCCCCGCCGTCTTCGCCCTGGGCAATGTCGGCAAGATCGCCCTCGTCGGCGTCGCCGGTCATCCGCTGCGCCGCAAGACGTGCCGCTGCCGCCTCGTCGTCGTAGAACTTGCCGAGCGACTCGATGATTTGATCTTCCGGCGCGATCAGCGCCTCGATCTCGTAGCCGAGCCCGAACTTCAAGTCATCGAGCACGCTGATATTCGACGGGTCGGCAAGCGCGACGGTGAGCTTCTTGTCCTCGAAGCTGACCGGGACGATCTTGTAGCTGAACGCCATGTCCTGGTTGATCTTCGAGAGCACTTCGTTGCTCGGACTGACCGTCGCAAGGTCGATCATGTCGAGCCCCGCCTGCGCGGCAAGCGCAAGCAACACGTCGTCCTTGGAGATCAACTCCATGTCGACGAGGATCTGTCCGATCGCCCCACCGTTTTCACGCTGAATGGCGAGCGCCTCTTGGACGTCCCCCTCGGTGATCAGTTCCATCTCTTCCTTGAGGATCTGTCCAAGTTGCTTGCGCTTGCGCTTGGCCATAACCGAGTGCCTCTCTATGCTGCTGATCGAGTCCGTCGCCAAACCGGGGGAAAACGGAACATAACCGCTGGCGCAGCCGCCGTTCAAGCATCTCGGCAGTATACCCAGCGGATTTTTGCGATGCCAGGGGCGGGTGAACCCGCCGTGGGTACAGCCGGGGTGCCGTCGGCTGATGTTCGGCCCCAAAATCAATCCACCCGCGCATGGATTCGGGAGTCAAGCCCACGGGCCGTGGCCCGTCGGCTTTTCGCTCGCTCTTCCGGCGTCCAGCAAAAGCGGGGCGGGGGCAAAGAGCCGGCGTACCGCTACTCGGGGATTGCGCCTCCGAGCTCGCGCAGGGCCTCGGCGACCCAGCGTCGGGCGCTTTCGCTGCCTTGGGTGTACCGGTAGGCTCGCTGCAGCGACTCGATTCCCTCCTCGGTTCGTCCGAGTCGGTGCAAGGCGATGCCACGGTTGGCCCAGAAGCGGAAGAAGCGCGGCCGGATCTCGATGGCGCGCTCATAGTCGGCGACGGCGGCTTCGTAGTCGCCGGCATCGTACTTGCTGATGCCGCGATTGCCGAAGGCCGAGGCATAGCTTGGATCGAGTTCGATCGACCGCGTATAATCGGCAATCGCCCCTTCGATGTCGCCAAGGGCGCGCCTCGAATTGCCGCGATTGAAGTAGAGCACCGCGTCGTTCGGCTCGAGCTCCAGCGCGCGGTTCAAGTCCGTCACCGCCCCCGCGGCATCGTTCAGGCGCAACCTGATGCGAGCTCGATCGGCATATCCCCACGCGTACTCGGGGTCGAGGTCGATCACGCGCTCGAAGTCGTCGATCGCCTCGTTGTAGCGACTCAGGTTCGCGTACATCGTCCCCCTTCGGTAGTAGTACGGCGCATAATTCGGCGAGTGTGCAATCGCGTGATTGTAGTCTTCGATGGCCGCTTCATAGTTTTCCAGTCGTGAATGCACGCCGGCACGCATGGCAAAGCTGGGGGCGTGGCTCGCTTCGAGGGCAATCGCCTCGGTGTAGTCCTCGATCGCGCCGTCCCAGTCGCCGCTTTCGTACCTGGCATTGCCGCGATCGAAGTAGAGCCGCCAACGACTGGGGCGCAACTCGATCGCCCGGGAATAGTCTTCGATCGCGCGCTGATACTCGCCCCGGCGTGCAAAGGCGTCCCCCCGAAACTCAAGCGCCACCGCATAGTACGGATCGACCTCGATCGCCCGAGTCAAGTCGGCGAGTTCCTTGTCGTACTTCTCGCGCTCTGCCCATATGGCCGCTCGGTTGCGGTAGGCCTGGGCGAAACGATCGTCCAGCTCGACCGCACGCGTGTAATACGCAAGCGCCGCCTCGGGATCGTCGTTGCGGCCCGCGATATTGCCCAGCCCGAGGTAGGCCGCCGCGTCGTTGGGATCGATTTCGCGCATTCGCTGATAGTCGGCCCTGGCGGCTTCCACGTCGCCCAAGTCGAGGTGGTTGTTCGCGCGATTCCCCAACGTGGTCATGCTGTACGGATCGATCTCCAGGGCTCGATCATAGTCGAGCTGCGCCTCCTCGAACTTGCCCACTGCGCGCAAGGCGTTGCCCCGGTTGTTGTACGCGGCGACGTACTGGGGGTCGAGCCGGATGGCCTCGCTGTAGTCCTCGGCGGCTCCCTCGTAATCGCCGGCAAAGCGGCGCAGCAGTCCGCGGCGAAACCACTGATCGGCCGAGGGCTCGGTGCCAATGTCGTGCAAGACGTCGAACAGTGCGTCGAAGGCGCGCAGGAACTCGTTCGCCTGCTCGCCGGCGATCGAGCGCATGAACCGCTCATCGGAATGGCCTTGGGCAAGGGCCTCGTTGCGCAGATGGTAAAACGTCTCGAGGCTCTCTTCGGTTTGCGAGTCGAGGATCTGGCGCACCCGCGTGCTCAACAGCTCCTCCGCCTCTTGGGCACGAGCCTGGGCGAGGGCGCGCTCGGCCGCTTCCCGCTCGGCGCGGTCCTCGGCGGCTATGCGCACCGCCTCCTCCCGCTCGGCGCGGTCCTCGGCGGCGAGACGCTCCGCCTCCTGGCGGGCGGCGCGTTCCTGTTGCTGCTCGGCCTCGGCCTGGGCGAGCCTCGTCGCTTGCGTCGAGGCGTGCAGTTGCATCCCGAGCAGCGCGACGACAAGCCCGAAGAACACCGTCAGCGTGCTGCTCATCGTGGCCACGGGATGGCGTTTGCTCCACTTCGCGGCGCGCATCCACGGGGGATCGCGCCGGGCCTTGATCGGCAGGCTCGCGAGGTGGTTGTGGATGTCGGCCTTCAACTCCCCCGCATTGCGGTAGCGCCGGCGCGGATCAACCGCCATCGCCTTGAGGGCGATCGCTTCGAGCTCCTTGGGGATGCCGCGCTTCGGTGTCCGCTGGCGCGGCGGCACGAGATCGTGCGAGGCGGCCTGCTCGAGTACTTGCTCGAGGGTGTCGCCGACATAGGGCGGCTTGAGCGTGAGCATCGAATAGAGAATCGCGCCCAGGCCGAAGATATCGCTGCGCGAATCGACCATCTCGGTCTCGCCGCGGGCTTGCTCGGGGCACATATACGACGGCGTGCCCATCACCTCGCCTCGCATCGTCAAGTTCGGCTGCGCCTCGCGGCGGCCGGTGCTGACCGCCAAGTCGGGGTCGTCGTCGCCGAGCGGCTTGGCAAGCCCCCAATCCATCACGAGCACTTCGCCATACTCGCCGACCATGATGTTCTCGGGCTTCAGGTCGCGATGGATCACGCCCCGGGCGTGGGCATAGGCGACGGCGTCGCAGACCTTGCCGAAGATGTCGAGCAAAGTCCCCGCGTCCTGCGGCCAGCGGCGGTTGCGCTTGCGTCGCATCTCCAGCACATCGAGCAACGTCTTGCCGCCGATGCGCTTCATCGCGAGAAACGGCCGGCCCCGGTCGTCGGTGCCCAACTCGTGCACGGGGACGATGTTGGGGTGCTCGAGTTGTCCGGTGATCTGGGCCTCGTCCATGAACTCGCGCCGTGCCGTCGCATCGCCCGGTTGCAGCAACAGCTTGACGGCCACCTCGCGCCGCAGCGCCGGGTCGGTGGCGAGCCGGACGATACCCATCCCCCCCTGGCCGAGCTCTTCGCGCAGCGCATAGCGCGACAAGGTCGGCTTGAGCGACGTCGCATCGACCGCGGCGAGCTCAATCTGCGAGCGCGCGTCCTCGCGAGCATCATTGAGCGAGATGTCGAGCGTCGGGCATTGGCGCACCCCGGAGTCCTCGACGAATGTCGCCTGCGGACGTATGCCACTGCTGGAGCCCTCGTCGCGGCGACTCTTGCGGCTCGCCCCCCGAGCGAGGGTTCGCTGAACCCCGTCGCCCGAACCGCTTCGCTGCGAGCGGGATACAGTCACCGGCACCGGCGACGCCTCCGGCGTCCCTTCGGTTGCACGTGCGTCGAGCGAGTCTCGCGTCGCACCGGACGCTGACGGGGTGCGGCGACGCGGCGCGGGGGAACGGGGTCGGTTCGGTTTCGCTGCCATCGGGATCAAAACTCCAAGATCGGTCCGGCAAGTGCGCGGCGGCCTTGTGGAAGCGTCCGTATCACGGGACCAACTACTGTAGCGAGTGACCGCCCCATGAGAAACCGAGCCCTTGAAGGTCCGCGCACCGATGCAAGCCCACGGGCTTCGCCCGTGGGTCGAAGCGCCCGTCACGAGTGCGCCCCACGGGCGAAGCCCGTGGGCTTG
>SKZP01000695.1 GCA_007127275.1 Planctomycetota bacterium | reverse complement strand
CGAGGAGCGCAGTCGAGCCCGAGGAAGCGAGTCGGTCGCGCAGCAGCAAATGGGTTACTTTCTTCTGGGGAGCTGTACTTAGGAGCTGTCAGGAACTTACTTCCGAATTTGAGCTACTGTGCTCAACGGTGCTTCGTTGTCGTCGTTCCGCTGCTAGATGTGGCTACGGCCACGCCTCTGCTGCTCAACTTTCTCCGCCTTGCACAGCCGTCGCTCGTGACGCTCAACTTTCGGAGGTGAGTTCCTGACAGCTCCTTACCGGCTGATACGGGAGCATGCTAGGGCACGGACTCACGGGCCGCAGCCCGTGGGCTTGTGTAGGTGTGTAGACGTGCGGCGGCGGGGTCCTTCGTCCCGCTACTCGTACGCAAGTTGGCTGGGGCTTCGGGGATTGTTTTCCAATCTGCCCGTCACCCCAGCCACGTTCATTTTCCCCGTGATGCCGCGTACTCCCTTGTCACGGGGCACGCGCTGCATCCGCATGGATTTTATCCGGGCTCAATCACCCGTTGTACGACCGTGATCAGTCCCGTACCGGGATGACGCGGTCGTCGGGGTCGGTATCCATGGTGTCGTGATACCAATACCGACGGATGAATCGCACGGACTGCATTTGGCGAGTCAGTGGGCTGCCAAGGCGTTCGAAGCGCAATTGCAGGACCCAGTTTTCGCGTTCGAGGCGCGGCGTATGGTCGTACAGCGTGACCCCGCGAGGCGTGCCGAGGGCGGAATCGACCTGTCGATCAGGTGACGTCGTCTCCATGCCGCTACGCCGGAAGGGACCCCGAATCCCGTAGACGTAGACATTCATGAAGTCCCACTGCGGGTCGAGCTCGCCGAAGACTGCCACACCTTCGGCCACCGTGGGAATCACCTCCCGCTGCACGCGGAAGAGGATGTGGTTCGGCATGGGGTCGTCTTGGATCGTGCCGTACAACACGGCATTTCGCCCGCGAATCGAGGGGTCGTGCTCGTCCTCAAGTGGGTCGAGGCTGGTGACTCGGTGAATCAACGAGAGGTCGTTGACTTCGATTCGGTCGAACGCGTGCATCGGATCGACGCGCAGCGCATCGTCATCCATGAGTTGCACTTCTCGTTGCGACAACGCGGGTACGATCCGTTCGACGTTTTGCCGGTCGATGACGATGTACTCGTCCGGCTCGAAGTTCTCGTTGATGCGCGCCGGCTCGAGCGTCGGCACCGAGGTGACCTTCGGTTGGCCAATCAGGCTGTCCATGCCGCCACTTACGGCGCGCGGTTGGCTCCAGTACTCCTCGATCTGGTGCTCGTCGATCCCTTCCTTGCGGTCCTCGTTGAACCGACTCAGATCGAACAGGTCGCCCTCGTAGAGTTCGGGCTCCACCTCGCGGGCCTCGTCGCGGCTGATCGCTTCGTACTCGAATTCGTAGAGGTAGCGCGGCAACTTCTTGTAGGCGGTGGCGAACACAGTGTTGCCGGCGTCGTCGCGTAGCACCTCGCCGATTTGGTCTCCCGAAGGGAGCACGTCGACGCGCTGCGGAATTTTTTCGCCGGTGATCGGATGCACGAAATCCACCGGGGCGCCGTAGCGATCCATTTCGGGCACGAGCTTCAGAAAGCTGCGGCCGGCGCGGGTGCTCGCTTCGCGCAATTCCGCCTTGTCTAGGGTGTTGCGGAGCAGTTCCTCGAAGCGGTTCTGACCTTGCGGGCCGAGTTCCTCGTAAAGGATGGCGTCGTAGTCGCCAGCGGCGTCGAGTCGAAAGCCGTTGCGCCAATAGGTCCCGTCGCGTTCGTCGACGTGGATTTCCTGCGCGCCTTCGACGTCGTGCCCCAATGGCCACAAGGCGATCTCGCCGGAGGGCATCTGCTCCTCTTGGTAACGGAATTCCGCGAGCACGAGGCGGGGCTGCCCGACGAGCAGGTCGCCGGAGCGCAAGTAATCGCGCTCCGGATCGTAGCCACCGGTGGCCGCCCAATCCCGCAACAGGTTGACCGGCAAGAGGCTGCCGTAGGCTTTCCATTCCATCGGCGTGACGCGGTCGCCGACGCGATAGACCCGAAAGCCAGCTTGCAAGGGGCGCCCGTAGGTGTCGACGCGCTTGACGGGCCGGCCCTGCCCCGCTTCATCCCGGCCCCAATCGGTGTCGAAGTACGGCTCGATTTCCTCGTTCAGCTCAAGGATGCTTCCTCCATCGCGAATCAATCCTCCGTAGGTATGTTCGACGTCGCCGCCGCTAGGCACTTCCGCACCGTAGCGGTTCGTTTCCGGTGGCAGCCGATTCGCGCGCGGTGCATCCGGCGAGTACTCGTGCGGCTCGAGGATGACACCGCTGACGGTGTAGCTGTGGCTCGGCTCCTCCTCGCCGATCTCGCGATACAGGTACTCGCCCCAGTCGAGTTGTTCCGGCATCGTCCAGCGCGGCGCGGTCGGCAACGAGTAGTTTCGCAGGATATGTTGCCCGGGCGCATAGCGGCGCGGCGTCGGGTGCTTGATGCGGCAAACGACCGGGAAGAATTGCGCATCCCAGATGAAGTTGAAGTCGTGCTCGTTCCCGAGAATGCGAGTTTCTTCCCCGTGCGCCTCCATGAATGCGACGCGCGAGGAATGCAGCACATAGTTTTCAATGTCGAAGATCAGCATGTGGGGAAGGTCGTCGCGGGCGAAGTCGCCCTTGTCCCCTTCGTAGATGCGCAACAGGCGGCTGACGACGTCGCGAATGAGCGGTTCGGTGACATCGTCGTCGTCGCCGCTACCATAGTCGGTGAGTTCGAGTACGGTTTCGACGTTCTCCTCGATGTGCTCCCAGATGTTCGGGGACTCCTCCCCTTTGCCCAGCTCGAAGCGCCAGTGAAAGCAGGTGTTGAGAATCGTCACCAATTGATCGGCCGGCGTGGCGATCAAGCGCTTGCCGTTGATCTTCGGCAATCCTTCGTCCTCGACGGTGAGCACACCGTCTTCCACGTTCATTCCTTCGAAGGCAGGCTCCATCCCTTCGGGGACGTCCCCGCCGGTGACCCGGCCGCCCTGCACCTCGAGGTCGAGGTACTCGGCGCCGTGCAACTTCTTCATGGTGTGGTACGAATGAATCTGGATTCCGCGCTCGTAGGCCGGGTGCCCGGAGGGAAGCCGGAAGCCGTATTGATCCACCCGATCACCGATATGGTAGCGCGGCCAGTAGCGACGAATCGCCTGGACGAAGCGCAGCCGGATATGATCCGTCATCCCTTCCTCGGGGTCGTAGGCCACCTCGGGACTCAAGTGGATGTACCCATCCTCGCCGAGGCCGGCCCGGTCGATCTCCTCGAGAGACGCGGGCTCGCGAATCGTCGGTGCCGAGCCGTCGGCGGGGCAGATCTTCACCTGGAATGTCGGATCTTCGTTCGGGCCGCGGTAGATCGGTGTGACGATGTAGGCGTTTTCCGAGACGACATCCTCGAGCACGATGTCGGGGTAGCTGTAGCCAATGTGGGAGGCATCGTCGCGAGGCATCAGCTTGCGACGCAGCATCAAATGATGCGCCGGCACGAGCGGGTTGTAGCTGCGACCTGCTTCGTCGAAGCGCCAGCGCGCCTCGCGGTCGGCAATGCGGTCGAGAAGCATGCGGTCGGGGTAGCTCAGGTAGTTGATCGCCAAGGACTGGCGAATGCCGCGCAACATCTCTTCGCGAATCTCGCCGACGATTCGATTGCGCTGCCCCTGGGACATCTGCTCCAGTTCATCCGGGCCGTAGCCACTGAACTGGGCGAGCAGCATCTCGTTCATCTCCAGCACTTGCTCGGGCGTAATCTCCGGCCCGTAGAAGGAGTGGCGGGCGAATTGCGCGAGAAGTTGCTCGTTGAGCTGTTCCTGATACTGCTCCGGCAATTCCGGATCGGGAAAGATGTCCTGGGCCATCGTCTTGATCCGGAAATCCAGGCTGACGTCCTTCGGGTAGGGCTCGTAGTTCGCCGCGGTGAACATCATGTACCAGTAGTTGCGCGCCGAGCCGTCGGGCTGTGGCACGCTGAGATAACGCGGCGTTTCGAAGTCGAAGTTGACGGCAGCCTGCGTCAGGTTGAGCACCGGCTCGTAGGTGTCGCTGTGGGCGCGATAGCTACGACTCTGATTGTCGAAACCGGCATAATCCGGCAACCTGATGCTTAGGCGCGAGTCGCTGTCCTGCCAGAATCCGAGCGGGCCGTCGCCCATTTCGTAGACCACGAACGGGGAGCGCCCGAGGAGCCCTTCGTCCTCGGACATATCGTCGTCCATCAACGGATTGCGAAATCGCCGCGGCTGATACACGCGGTATTCTTCCCGCTCCACCTCCGGCCGATAGCCGGTGAGCTCCTCCAGCCGTTCGGCAGGCGTGGGCGGGTCGAAATCGCGGGCCTGGCCGAAAAGGGTGCCGATCGCAATCAGCGTCAGCAACGCGACCAACATCACGTAGCGAGCGCGAAACATCCGGGGAACCTCCAGCAGGGGCGAACAACCGGCCAAGCGCACGGTCGGAATCCGGAATCGGCCGCACCGGCCGCCGAAGCTCGAAGGCCACGCGCCGCGCAACGACGGCGAGCGACTCCGAAACGCGGGGGGCGTAAGGATCGGAACGAAGGGCGCAACGATCGGGGGGAGACTGGAACGTCAACGTAGCGCTCCCGCATCACGATGTCAAGTGCGACGTTCCGTGCATCTCGGGGTTGGGAACGGTTGTTTCACAAGTCAACGGGCGTCGCCGCTGATGACCCCACGGGGACTCGAACCCCGGTTTTTGGACTGAGAATCCAACGTCCTAGCCGCTAGACGATGGGGCCTTGGGTGCGTGGGTAAGCTTAGTCTTGGCGCGTTCGCCGTCAATCCGTAATACGGGCTTGCGACGTGATGCTTTGCTGCGGGGCTCGGCGTTGCGGTAGCGTGGCGTTGATCCTTTAATCGTTTGCGACGGGTACACTGTCGCGGTTCAGACTAGGAGTGTCCAACGTGGAGTCCGGCAAGGCACCGCAACACGTACCGACCTCGGACGCCGAGGCGGCGACGGACCGTGCAGCAGCTGAGCGGCAGGCGCGTCACAACGAATTCCAGCGCGGCATTGATCGCGTTCAGGCGCCGTTGGGCGGGCATCGGCCGAATGAGCCGGAAACCGAGTCGGCCATTCTTTGGTATGGGCGGCTGCGCAAGATTATACGCTGGGCACGGTATGCTTTGCTCGTCGTGCTGATTCTTTGTGCCTTGTACCTTTGGATGCGGTTCGAAATCTTCCGGATTCCGACCGGGTACGACGTGATGGCGCCGAGCTTTCGGGCGGAGGATTCGGTGCTTGTGGACCGTATGTACGAGATACTTCCTTCCTACGTCGAGCGGCTGCATCAGGGGGACGTGGTGCTGTTTGTCGACGTCGACGAACGCGGCGGCCGGCGGGAGGCGCTTGCGCGGGTTTACGGCTTGCCCGGTCAGCGTGTCGACGTGGTCGAGGACGACGGTGGCGAGTGGCGCTATGTGATCGACGGCGTGGCGTTGCCGGCGTATGGGCCGCGGCCGCGCCGTCCCGACTCGCCCGGGGTGGTGCCCGAGGGGCACTTCTTCGTACTCGTCGAGAACGACGACGCTGAGGCGCACGCGTATGACAGTCGCAATTTGCCGGGAGGCTTTCTTCCGTTCGACAACGTGCGCGGCAAGATTGCGCTGGGCTGGGGCAATCCGGAGGCCGAGCCGCCGCTGCCGGCGCCGGGTGCACCGTGACGGTTGAGCGGACGGCGGCGGGGTTGCGGGGCCTGCTGCGCTTGTTGCCGGGCGAGTGCGTCGCGAGGCGACGAGAAAGTGGGTCGTACCTTTCATGCAGCGAATTGTACTGGAGCGTAAGCAAGTCGACGCGTCGCTGCTCGAGCCGGCGTTGGATGCGCTTGCCGCGGGCGAGTTGGTCGTTGTGCCGACGGAAACGCTCTACCTGCTGGCGGGGGATGCGAAGCGCACGTCGCGGCTGCTTGCCGCTGAGGCGCGCATCCGGCAAACCTGTGGCGTGACACCGGCACGTGTTTGGCTGGGTACGCCGGAGATGACGGCACCGGCGCTCGCAGGCTGGCCGTTGCCGGCGCAGCGACTCGCGCAGCGGTATTGGCCGGGGCCGCTACAGGTGCGGTTGCCGAAAGTGTCGGCGCTTCCCGAGATGATGGTACCGGGTGAGCCGGTGACGCGAGCGTTGCTCGAGTGCCACGGGGGGGCGTTGCTTGCGCTGGCGTTGCCGGTCGCGCCGCCGGTGACCGACGCGGTGCGTGCGAAGCGGGCGCTTCGCGAGCTCGCTGGCGAGGAGGTGCGCCCGCGGGTCTTGCTCGACTCGGGGCCGAGCGCATATGGCTGTGCGCCGGCACGGGTGGAGGTGGCGGCGTTCGCGGTGCGTGTCACCTCGTTCGGTCCGCTGGATGTGCGGCGTTTGCGGGAGGCGGCACGGGTGCATGTCGCGTTCGTCTGCACCGGCAACATATGCCGCTCCCCCCTTGCGGCGGCGATGCTGCGTGCGCTGGCGCAGCGCGACGCCGAGGCGACGTTTTCCGGGGAGTACGAACCGGTGCTCAAGACGAGCAGTTGCGGAATCGCTGCGTTGAGCGGCTCCCCGGCACCACCCGAGGCGCACACCGCGGCCGAGCCACACGGCGCGGAGGTGTACCTGCGCGAACACCGCGCGAAACAAGCAAACGCGCAAGAACTGGCAACGGCGGACATAATCCTCGTGGCAGCGCGGGAGCACCGGAGCGCACTGTTGCGCCTGGCGCCGGAACTCGAACCGCGAATCCACCCGCTGGAACCGAACGGCAAAGATGTGCGCGACCCATACATGGAGTCACCGCGCGTCTACGAACAAGTCGCGCAAACGATTCGTCGCGGTCTGGCGCAGCGGTTCTTCGGGGGCTGAGGAGCTACCTGGGAACCACTTCAGAGTTGCAAGCCCACGGGCTGCGGCCCGTGGGTCCCTG
>SKZP01000706.1 GCA_007127275.1 Planctomycetota bacterium | reverse complement strand
CTTGTTGGGGCGCTGCTCGAGCAGGGGCACCGCGTGCGCTCGGTGGATATCAAGCCGCTTGAAGAGTGGTATCAGGTCTTTGCCGAGGCGGAGAATGTCGTTGCCGACCTGCGCGAGGCCCAGGCCTGCCGCGAGGCGTGTGCCGGCGTCGAGACCGTGTACAACTTCGCCGCGGACATGGGGGGCATGGGATTCATCGAGACGCACAAGGCCCAGTGCATGCTCTCGGTGCTGATCAACACGCACATGCTGATGGCCGCGCGCGACGCCGGCGTGGGCCGCTACTTCTTTGCCTCCTCGGCTTGCGTCTACCGCGCCGACAAACAGGCCACCACCGAGGCCGAGCAAGGACTGCGCGAGGAGGACGCCTACCCTGCTCAACCCGAAGACGGCTACGGTTGGGAAAAACTGTTCAGCGAGCGGATGTGCCGCCACTTTCAGGAAGACTTCGGACTCATCTGTCGGGTCGCCCGCTACCACAACATCTACGGGCCGCACGGCACGTGGGACGGCGGCCGCGAAAAGGCCCCCGCGGCCATCTGCCGCAAGGTGATTCGTGCCAAGCTCGACGGCACACACGAGCTCGAGATCTGGGGCGACGGCGAGCAGACGCGCAGCTTCACCTACATTGATGACTGCCTCGAGGGCACGTTCAAGTTGATGCACAGCGACGTCGCCGAGCCGCTCAACATTGGCAGCGACCAGATGGTTTCCATCAACAAGCTCGTCGACATTGTCGAGCGCATCGCCGGCATAACGCTGAAGCGAAACTACAAGCTGGACGCCCCCAAGGGGGTGCGCGGCCGCAACAGCAACAACGAGCGCATTGAACGGCAGCTGGGCTGGGAGCCGACCATCTCGCTGGAGGTCGGCATGGAAAAGACCTACCGCTGGATTTACGACGAAATGGTCGCCGGTCGCGCCTCGCAGTCGGGGTAAGGAGCTGTCCGAAAATCATTTCCAAACGTTGAGCGTTGCGAGCGAAGTCGGTGGCAGGGCGCCAAGCGCAGCCCTGCGAGATCATCCACCCCGGCAGGGTTTGCACGTGGCGCGGCCGGAATCCGCCGGCTCAATCCCATTCGCCGCGGGCGAAGCGGTCGTACCGTTCGAGGCTGCCCGGGGGGACGGAGCTGTTCCAACTTGCGAGCACGTCCTCGAAGTCGGCGCGGGTGAGGAACATCTCCTCGTCCACCTCAATGGCTTTGCGAAACACGTCGCCACTCACTTTGCGCACCAGCCCGACAATATCCGCGCCACTGTAGCCCGCCGTGACTTCCACGAGCCAGTCGTAGTCGACATCCGGATCCAGCGGCATCTCGCCGAGGTGGTGATACAGAATGGCCTGGCGCGCTTCGGGATCCGGCAACGGCACGTATACCTTCTCGTCGAAGCGCCCCGGACGCAGCACCGCCTCGTCGAGCGTCCACGGCTTGTTGGTCGCGCCAATGAACAGCAGCGGATTCTGCTTGTCCTTGTCAATCCCTTCGAGCTCCGCAAGGATCTGCGGCACGAGTCGCTGCATCACCGGGCTCTCGACGGCGTCGCGCCGCGGCAGCATCGCCTCGATCTCGTCAATGAAGATCACCGCCAGCGGGTGGCGGCGGGCCGCGGTAAAGAGCTTGTCAATGTTCTTCTCCGCGTCGCCGACCCAGCGGGAGAGGATGTCGGCGGGGCTGACGGTGAAGAAGGGGGCGTCAATCTCACCGGCGACGGCACGGGCGAGCATGGTTTTGCCGGTGCCCGGTGGGCCGTAGAGCAGCACGCCGCCGCCGAGGGTAACCTTGAAGCGCTCCGCCTTGTCGGGGTGTAGCACCGGCAGAATCATCCGCATTTGGATGGCGGTCTTGACGTCGTCGAGCCCGGCGATGTCGTCGAAGCGCGTTTTCGGCCGCTCGGCGAGCATCCACGTCTCCCCTTCCGACTCCTCGGCCTCGCCGCCGCCGGCACCAGCATGCGCCTCCTTCTGCTCCTGCGGCATCTCCTTGATGCGCTGCGCCATCTCCATCAATTGCTTGGCATTCTTCATCCGCGACTCGCGCAGCTTTCCCTCGGAGCGGCTGGCCAGTTGGTACAAGTACTCCGCCGACTCGAGCAGTTTCACCCGCGCCTCGTCGAAACGCTTTTCGCGGTAGGCCTTGAGGCCCTCGGCCTTGCTCTCCTCGAACTGCTCGAACAAGTAGCGCGTATTCATGTCGTCCAGGCAAACCGGTAAGCTCGCATGTGTGCGACTGCAGATTGGCTCGAGCCGCACCGCTGCGCCGTGCAACGGCACCCCAGTATACTGCCTGGGGCAGTTGAATCACGTCTACAAGGTAGTTCGTTGTCGTCGGTTTCCCCGCTACATGTGGTAGCCCGCGTATGCACTGCTGAACGTTCTCCGCTTCGCTCGCAGCGCACACTTACGAATCCCAATGTACATGGGGCTTAAACCGCCCGCGGGTTGACTGTTTTCAAGCCCATGGGCTTCGCCGGTGGGTTGTTCGCGAACGTACGCTGGCAGCATTGCAACCCACGGATAAGGCCCGAGTGCCGTTCAGTTTTGACGAAAAAGTCGAGCGCAGGGCTTGAGCCTTGCGCCCTGCGCTCGCCACAGAGTGTAGACCAACGGAATTCGGGCCAAACCCGTGGACTTGTTCTGCATTCCGAACGACTGGCCGTTCAGTCGCCGTTGATGCGGTGGTGCCGCAGCGTCGCGTGCCAGGCGTGGGCGAGTTGCTCGGCGTGGGCGGCGCGCTGTTGCTCGGTGGCGCTTGTTTCGTCGAGGTCGAGCCACGCGAGCGGAAAGCGCTTGAACCAGGTCATCTGCCGGCGGGCGAAGCGGCGGGTGCGCTGCGCGACGAGTGCTTCGAGGTGTGCCTCGTCGGGGACCTCGCGCGCCTCCGGCGGTGTGTCGAGCCAGTGGAGGATTTCGCGGTAGCCCAGCGCTTCGCGAGCTTGCGGGCCGAAGCCGCCGTGTTCGTCGCGCACGGTGCGCACCTCGTCGACCCAGCCGGCGGCGAACATCTGCGCCGTGCGCCGGTTGATGCGCGCATCCAACAGCTCGCGCGGCCAGCGCACCCCGTACAGATACAGGGCCACGTCGCTGCGCGGCCTCTCCTCGCGCTGCACCTCGGAAAGCGGCTTGCCGGTCAACTCGTAGACTTCGAGCGCCCGCACGAGGCGTTTGAGATCATTGGCGTGCAGCCGCGAGGCGCTGGCGGGGTCAAGCTCGGCGAGCCGCCGGTGCAGCGCCTGCGAGCCCTCTGCCTCGGCCAGCGCGTGCAGTCGCTTACGCACCCGTGGGTCGGAGCCAGGGCCCTCGAAATGGCCGTACACTAGAAAATGCAGGTACATCCCCGTTCCGCCGACATAGAGCGGCAGCGCGGAGCGCGCACGAATCCGCGCCTCCGCCTCCTTCGCCAGCGCCACGTAGCGCCCGGCGTCGAAGCGCTCGCTCGGCTCCACCACGTCGAGCAGGTGGTGCGGCACACGCGCGCGCAACGCCGCATCCGGCTTTGCCGTGCCGAGGTCCATGTGGCGGTAGACCTTCATCGAATCCAGCGAGATGATCTCCAGCGACGGCCCCCCCAGTCGGGCAAGAGCCTCCACCGCTTCCACCGCCAGCCGGTTCTTCCCCGACGCCGTCTGCCCCACCAGCGCAAACGTGTACGGCACCGCTGCAAGATCCGGCGGTCGTGTCGCAAGCGCCGGTTGCACAGCACTCTCACGGGGCGCAAAGCACTCCCCTCCTCCGCCGGCGTTCGCAGGCGGAGGTGCGTTCTCGTGAGCACCTCGCACAAGCTCGTCAGGGGGCAGCGACAACGACGGCGCAGCGGACACGGTCGCACCCTTCCTCAAAACGGGACGTCGAGTTCGTCGTCGGTTTCCGTCACGAAATACGGGTCGGCGTGCTCACCGGCGGGGACGACGTAGGCGGCAACGCCACCAATGGAAAGCTGGGCGCGCAGCCAGGTGCATTCGGTCCAGGTGCCAATGTGGATGGGCCCGTTTTCTCGGCCGACGCGCTCGGTGGCCCGCTGCAGCGGTATCTTCAAGAGCTCGCGCAGCACCTTGACCACCCGCATGCGCCGATCCGGATCACGCAAGCGCACGCCCCACGTTCCCTCCGCCGTCAACAGCGCCCGGCGGTACGCCTCCGGCGGCGTCGGCTCGACGCGCCGTTCGCTCCAGCTGTGCGCGCAAAAGCCACAGGCGAAGCTGCCGCAAAGCAGCAAGAGCGGGTCGCTCCCCTCGACCTCCTGCCAGATCCGACCCACGGTAACATGTCCGCACTCCGGGCAACGCACCGGCACATAAGTTCCACGGCTTGTCGGTCCCATCACGGCACGGGGGCTACGGTTCGGGTCTGCCACCCAGTCGTCGTCTGTACGCATCATATAAGATACCCCCCAAACGGCCGCGACAACACCATCCGTCGTCGGCGGCCGCGAAGCACAGCCGTGGAGAGACCGCTTGTCCGTCGAATGGCCAACGAAACCGACAGGCAGATCCATTCCCGCCCGTCGCGCAACGCAGATCTCGCCGCCGTGGCGCCGGCAGCAAACTCCGCCGTTTCCATGAAATGGGTACGACCGAGGAGCGGGAAACACATCCGTAGCCCCGGAAGGATGCGGGCCTGCGCCTACTCCGAGGGGGATAAGGTCACCTCGATGTGCTTGGTCTCGCCTTCGGTTAGCGTAAACTGGATGCGCTTCGACTCAAAGCCTTCCGCGGTGAAGCGTGCTGTATATTCGACGCCTGCGGTGAGGGTCACGGTTCTCGGGTGATTCCTGGGAACAAACGTCGACTCCTCCAGCGCCTCCTCCTCGGCCGGCGTCATCTCCACCCGAGCCATGGGCGGGAAAAGCTCGGCGTTCGAGTCACCGTTTAACTTCACCTGGAGGCGTACCTTCCCGGTGGGGAAACCAGCCAGTGACATGAGGCCTTCCTCGCCCGGCGTCAGCATGATTCGTTCCGTCGCGACGACGGTCGACGAGGTCGCTCCCTCCATCAACGACACTTGGTATATGGCCGGGGGCAAGTCGTCGAGGTGGACCTCCCCGTCGACGTCGAGCCTCCAGTCAATGTGCTCCGTTTGCTCATACTCGCCTTGCGAGTACGTTAACATGCCGTGGGTTTGAACGCGCACATGGCCGCGGATTGGCGCGTCGGAGTGCGGGGCATGGAGACGGATGCGCAGCGACACGCGAAACTCGCGTGACAGGTTCGGCAGGCGCAGTTCGCCGACGTCGCCGCCCTCACGGGGCAGTCGCACGCGCAAGTCGAAGGTGCGGTTGTGCTCCGCCTCGACGCGCAGCACGTAGGTGCCGCGCACCTCTTCCGCCTCGACGTTGAAGGTGAAGCGTCCCTGGCCGTCGGTACGTGCCCTTACCACGACGGCGTCGTCGTTAGGCTCGCCCATGTTGATCAGTTCCAACGGGAGGTTGCTCGCAAGAGCGCCGCTGTGCCACGCCAGCGACCCGTGAAACTCGATGGCGGTACTCAGATCGAAGGTGACATGTTCCCCCGGTCCGACCTCCACGTCCGGCAGCGAGTCCGCGCTTCTCGACCGCGTGCGAATCCGCATTGTCGAGAGGAGGTAGGCGCCGGCAGGCACGTCGGTGAAGGCGTACTGGCCCTGTGCGTCGGTGTTCGTCCGCGCCGTCGGCGGGCGCCACCCCGGGGTGCCCGCTTCTTCGAAAGCGCTCAGGTGGACCCGCGCGCCAGCGACCGGCTCGCCGGAGCCATCCGTGACACGTCCCTCGATCGTGGCCGGCTCGCTCATGGTGACACGAACCGTGCTCGTCGGGACATGCGGGTCGACCTCACGTTCGACGTAGCTCTTGCCCCAGTCGGGATGCCGCGCGGAGATGCCGATGTGCGTGCCGATCACCGGTTGACTCTCCCAGCGGCCATCCTCGTCGGTCCGTCCCGAGTCGTGACTGCCGCTTCGAAAACCGCGCTCGGTCCGCAGGATTTGGCGGGTCGAGACCTCGGACCCGGGCAACGGCTGCCCCGTCGGGTCGAAGACCTCGACGACGAAGCGCACGCCGCCTTCCATGGAGATGTCGCCAAGGTCGTACGTCTGCCCCGCCTCGAGGAACAATTGCCGCGTCCAGGTGCCGTGCGTGCGGGTTTCAAAGGAGATCTCGAACTCGCCGGCCGGTGCGGTGTTCGTCACCAATGTGCCGTCGTCTTCGACCTCGAGCCAACCGAGCGGCACGGCGTGGCGGTGTCTCCGCTCACCGTCCTGACGATGGTACCGCAACCTCAGGTTCCGAGTGACTCGCTCGTCCATGGCTGGCGAATACAGGGCGTCGCCACTCATGGCGTCAACGGGTCGGAAGCGGATGGTCGTTTCGGGGCGCAGGGTGAGCTCGATGTCGAGCCGCTCGTCGAAAACGACGCGAGGGCGATACTCCTTCACGTAGCCCGTTGCGTCGACAATCGCGGTGAAGCGGCGATGCTTGATGCGGTCGAAGTGCACCTCGCCACGCTCGTCCGTATGCGCCTCGTATTCCACCGCGACCGACCGCTGCGGATGATGTCTTCTGATGTGTGCGTAGCTGATCCGCACGCGCGCCCCCTCGATCGGACGCGCATTCGCCTCGGTGACGCGCACCGTCACCTCAATGGCAGGCGGCAACACAATCTCCGCCACCTCGACCTCTTCGCCGGACACGGCCACCACCCCCTCGACAACGGCTTGCCGGTATCCCCGCTTGCGTGCCGCGATGACGGCCTCGGTTTCCGGCATGCCCACGAGTCGGTAGCGACCGTCGTCGTCCGTCGTTGCAACGGGACCGCGCTCTTGCCACGTATACTCGACAACGGCGGAATCACCACTTCCGTGCTGCGAGCGGTTGCCGGCAAGACGAACGGTTGCGCCGGCAATCGGGCCGCCCTCGGTGTCGACCACGCGACCGCGCACCGTACCGCCCAAGGGCAAGGTCACCTCGCCCGCG
>SKZP01000594.1 GCA_007127275.1 Planctomycetota bacterium | reverse complement strand
TGGCGGTGGTCGAGGCCTACTACCGCACCTTCGGCAGCATTGCCCAGCACACCGACGTCATTGACGTCGAACGACTGAATGCGTGGCGCTCCGCCGCCTACGAGCGCCAGGGTCGCTTCCCGCCGCTTGATCCGCAGTGGCTCGAGGGGGAGCGCTGGAGCCCGGAGGAGATCCCGCCAAGCTTCGGCGTCTCCGGCGTGTGGCAAAACTCCATCAATCTCCTGCTCACGGCCTTGTTCGTCGCGCTGATTCCCGGGTTGTTGCTCGGCGTGGCCCTCGCATACGGCACCATGCCGCTGCTCAACAGGTTCTTCGACGCGATGTGGGAGGCGTGGTATGCCTTGCCGGCGGTTGCGCTTCTTTACCTCGGGTATGCCGGGCTTGCCGGGGTGCTTGATCTGGAGCCGTCGGCAACGTTCGCCGCGGTGCTCGTCGGCCTCGCCATGGTGCCACATGTGGCGTTCTACGCGCGGCAAGGCTTCGAGAACCTGCGGCCGCTGCCGGCGGGCAAGCAATTCGGCCTCGGCGCGGTGGTCGTGGCCTCGGCGCTCTCCGCGACGGCGGCGCGCTTTTTGATGGAAGGGGTGCTTGTGCTGGCGGTCGTTGCCGCGGCGGCTCCGCCGGCGGGACAGACCGTCGGGCTCGTGGTGCTCGAGGGGTTGAGCGGGCTCGGCTTGCACAACGTCGAGGCGGAGACGTTTGCCGAGTACTCCAAGTACTCGCTCGCGTTGATGTTCGGCTTCCTCGGCTTCGCCATTGCCCTGGGGCTTTCGGTTTTCGCGCAGCTTCTGCAAGTGGTTGTTGCCGCGGTGGGCTTGAAGAGCAACCGCCCCGCGCCGCACGAGTTGCCGGATGCGCCGCAGCAGTCGCCGGTGGCGTTGCGCAACGTGCTCGCCGCGTTCGTTGCCACGGTGGTCGTCGTCGGTGCGGGGGTACTGCTGCTGGCGGCGCACAGTCGCGCCGAGTCGAGCGTGGATGCGGAGGTCTCCGTCGTCGCGTGGTACGCCAGTGAAACGTTCGAGACCGCGTTGAACAACTCGCTGACACTCGGCCTCGTCGGGGGGATTGGCGCAACCGTGCTCGGGCTTGTGCTTGCGCTCGTGCACACCGGTACGCTGAGCACGCGGCGCGCGCGCGCCTGGTTCGAGAGCGCCCTGCGCGTGCCGCTGGCGATGCCGCCGGTGGCCGTTGCGTTGATTGCCTTTGTGGTGCTGGGGACGACCGAGCCGTCAAAGACGCTCGCCATGGTCGTTGCCGTCGTGGGGCTGACGCCGCTTGCCGCGGTGGTCTTGATGAGCACCTTCGAACGCACGCGTCGCGGACCGTTCGTGCCCGACAGCGCCGGCCATGTGCCGCACGCAGGACTGATCGGCGTGGCGCGCTTTTTTGAAGTGGTCGCGACGGCCGCCTTCGTCAGCGCCGTCGGCTTCGGCTCGTATGCGCTGCTACTCGGCCTCGGCCCGAGCGCCGCGGGGGCGCAGGGCTTCGCCACCATGCCGGCCGGGCTGCTCGAATTGACAACCACGGCGTTGCACAGCGAGGCAACCTTCACCTACTACACTCACCTCGTCGGCGGCGTGCTCCTCGGTGTCGGCGCAAGCTTCGCCGCACGCCTGCTCGCGGAGATCTTCGCCCGCCTCGCGCTCCTCAAGCGCGGCTAAGAGGCCGTGGACGAACGCGCATTTGTAGCCCCGTAGGGGCGGGCGAGCGTGGCCCAGGGCGGCAGCGGCAGCCCTGGGTTTGTTCGAGCGCGCGAGTCAGCTCAACGTTTCCCCCTTCAGCAAGTGAGTGGGGCGTTTGATGTGGATTGTGCGCCGCCCCCCGAAAACCCGGGGCTGCCGCCCGAATGCGTGACGTTTTCAATTCTGGGGCGTGAGCCGTGCGCCCAGCGAGGTGAAGCACGGAACCACACGGGCTTGCCTCGCAGGCTGACGCCCTGCGCAGGCTGACGCCCTGCGCTCACCTCTTCGTTGGTGCTGCGTGAGAGCTTCGCATGCACGGACGCGCTCGGCCCGTTGAGGATACGGGCGTACGAGCCTTCGGCCATGCTCTACCTGGCCGCGGACGGGCTACTCGACGGTGACGGATTTGGCTAGGTTGCGCGGCTTGTCTGGGTCGATTTGGCGGTTGACGCTTACGTGGTACGCGAGCAGTTGCATGGGGATGGCCGCGACAATGGGGCTGAGCGCTTCGCTGGTTTCCGGAATCTCAATGGTGTATTGCACGGCGCCGTTGACTTCGAGGCCCTTGGTCTTCACGGCAATGATGATTCCGTTGCGTGCCTCGATCTCTTTGAGGTTGCTCATCACCTTCGAGAGCACGCGGCCCTTGGTGAGCATGGCGACCACCGGAAAGGTGTTGTCGACAAGCGCAATGGGGCCGTGCTTCATCTCGCCAGCGGGATACCCCTCGGCGTGGATGTAGGTGATCTCTTTGAGCTTCAACGCCCCTTCGAGGGCGGTGGGAAAGTGGACGTGGCGGCCGAGGTACATGAAGTTCGGCGCGAAGCTGCAGTACTTCGCAACCTCCTCGACCTGCGCGTCGCAGCCGAGCGTCTCGCGTACCACCGCCGGTAGCTCGTCGAGCTCGCGCAGCAATGCGCTCGCCCGTTCCTCCTCGAGCGTGCCGCGCACGCGGCCGAGGTGAATGGCGAACAAGGTCAGCACGGCGACCTGGGTCGTATACGCTTTCGTTGAGGCGACGGCAATCTCCGGACCGGCGACGGTGTAGATGACCCCTTCGCATTCGCGCGGGATGCTCGAACCAAGCACGTTGCAGACGCAGACCGCGGTGGCCCCCAACTCGCGCATGCGAATCAGCGCCTTCTTCGTGTCCTCGGTCTCGCCCGACTGCGTCACCGCAATTACGAGTGTATTCGGCGTGATGATCGGCTCGGCGTAGCGCAATTCGCTGGCGAGCTGGCATTCCACCGGCAGCCGCGCGAACTCCTCAATGAGGTACTTCGCGACGAGGCCGGCGTGCCACGCGGTGCCGCAGGCGGCGATGACGACGCGGTCAAAGCTTTGCAAGGTGGCGTCGGCAAGGGTCAAGTCCGGAAAGTTGATGCGGCCCACGCCTGTGTCGTCGAAGCGTAGGTACGCGTGGATGGTGTCGGCGAGCACCTGCGGCTGCTCCTTGATCTCCTTGCGCATGAAGTGCGGCTCGCCCCCTTTTTGCGCCTTTTCGAGCGACCACTGAATCTCGTGGACACTGCGCTCGACTTCGCGGCCCTCGCGGTCGAGGATGCGCACGTCGGAGGGGTTTGCGTCGACAATGTCCCCTTCTTCCAGGTAGATCACCCGACGCGTGTACTCGAGAATGGCCGGCACATCGGAGGCGAGAAAGGTCTCGTTCTCGCCGAGGCCGACGATCATCGGCGAATCCTTGCGGGCGGCGACAATCCGGTGCGGCTCGTCGCGAGCAACGGCGAGCAGACCCCAGGAGCCCTCGAAGCGCGGCACAAGGCGCTGCAACGCGGCAATCAAGTCGTGCCCCGCCTCCCGCTCCCACTGCAGGAAGTGTGCAATCATCTCCGAGTCGGTCTCCGAGCGCAATTCCACGCCGGCTTGCGCCAATTCGTGCCGCAACTCGAGGTAATTCTCGAGGATGCCGTTGTGCACAATTGCCACCGACTCGTCGGCGGAAAGATGCGGGTGCGCGTTGGCGTGCGACGGCGGACCGTGCGTCGCCCAACGAGTGTGGCCAATGCCGAGCGTGCCCGCGGGCTGCCAGTGCTGAAACGCCTGCTCGAGCAACGCGATCTTGCCGACTTTTTTCTCGCCCTCGAACACACTGTTGTGCAACGTCAGCACTCCGGCCGAGTCATACCCCCGGTACTCGAGGTGTTTCAAGCCGTTGATCAACACCGGCAGGGCGCCGCGATGGCCGACGTAGCCGACAATTCCGCACATGGCCTAACTCGCTTCTAAGTCACGGTTGGGGGATTGGGCTCTTCCGGGGCGGTGTGTCGAGGCGGGCGCGGCTCACTCGTCTTCCCGTGCGCGGACGGAAGCAGGCACGCATTCCACCCGTATCGTCCGTGCTGGGCGCATGCTTGAGCCGCTGTGCCCCGGCCGCGGACCTTCCGCGCACTGCGACGACCCGTCTCTTGGCTCTTGAAGCGGCGAAAATCCGCGCAGGTTCATTCGAGACGACGATTTGTGCAGTCGTCGTACCCTACAGTTGCTACGGTGCTCGTCAGCGCATCCACGTAGCGCGGATGCCGCGGTTGTGAACAGGGAGCACGCGAAACTTCTTCCCGACTCTACCGTCAGACCGCCCAAATTGTCCGAGGTATACGGCGGCAGAGTACGCTTTTTCGCCTCGCCGTTCAACACACAGCCGCGGAAGCCGCGCATCCCGGAGACGGGGATGCCAGGCACAAGCCACAAGCCCACGGGCTGCGGCCCGTGGTTTCCTGTACTCGCTGATGCGCCCCCGCATGGGCCGCTGTCCGTGGGCTTGTAGAATCAAAGCTTTTTCGTTTACGGAATGCAGGAGGCCCGCCCAACGTACCTGGTTGGCGCTTTCGAGACGGGCGGCACAGGGCACGGAGGCCCGCCCTGCGGGAACTGTCGTCTTAAACATTTTTCGGCTGCACCCCCGCAGAAGAACGGTCCGGAAAGGGTGCCGCTTGACGGGAGGGGCGCGTGGTGGAACCTTGTGTACATCCCTTTCGCTGCCGCCGACGTGGTCGGACGGGTCGCTGTGCGTCCGTGTTGCTCCGCTTCCTTGACGGCTACCTTGCCCCGTTTGTGAGCTTCGTTCCATGCTCGCCTACTACTTGAATCCGCTCGACTACCTTTTCGGCTCCATGGCCCGCCGAGGCACCGTCAACCAGGTGGCAATGGGGGCCAGCTTGGGGCTTGTGCTGGGCTTGACGCCGATTTTCAGCGGACTCTGGCTGCTTGCGCTGCTCTTGCTGCTGGTCTTCAACGTCAGCCTGCGTGCGGCCATTGTGGTTGCCCTGCTGGTGCGCGCGCTCGGCGTTGCCGTGGTCGACCAACATGTTTCGTATCCGCTCGGATACTGGGTGATTGAAGAACTCGGCGCGGGCGGGCAAGGAATTGGCGCGCTGTTCAAGCTGATTGGCGAGTCACCGGCTCTCGCCTGGACGGCGGCGCATCATTGGTACGCGGGAGGTGCGGCAATCCTCGCGTTGCTCGCATTCTTGCCGTTTTATTACGGCATGCGCTTCGCGACCGTTTGGACGCGCGCGGCGGTGCGGCGGCTTGCGTCGCGGCTGACGCTCAAAGGGCTCAAGGAGCGTCGCGGACTGCGCTGGACGCTGTGGATTGTGGCGCCGAGCGTGCTCTACGCCTTTTACGACGCGGCCAAGGACGCGCAGGAAGCAATTGTCGAGGCCGGCGAGGACCTTGAGACCGAAGAAGCGAACCTCGGCGAGATGCTTGATCGCGCCGATGCGAAATGGGCGGCGGAACAGGCCGGTGTCGAGATGGTCGAGCCCGAGTCCTTGACCCCCTCTGCGCAGGTTCAACCGGCGAGGGGGAAGCGAGGGCGCGACGCAAAGGCGTCGAGTGAGGAGCCGCTGCATTCCGGCGAGGTGAGTGCTGGCAGCAAGGAGGCACATCCGGAACTGGAACAAGTCGACGACCTCGACGAACTCACGCTGGACGACGACTTCATCCCGGAGCCGAGCGGCACCGGCGACGCGTTGCCGTCGGCGACGAGCTCGGCCGGGAGTCTCGCCGCCGCGTTCGCCGAAGCGGACGCGCGCTCGGCAAAGGAGGAAGCCGAAACGGACGACGACGTCGACTTCGAGGCGGTGACCCGTCCCCGCAAGCGGGGCAAGGCCGAGGAGAAAGCGGCCAAGGCGCTCTCCAAGCTCGACGACGAACGGGGCACCGACAAGGAAGCAAAGGCCGAGACGAAGGCGGAGAAGAAAATCGGCAAGGCCGCCGGCAAGGTCGCCGACAAGGAGGACAAGGCCGGGCGCAAGGCTACAAAGGACCGCCGGGCGGGCGTTGCCACGGGAGGCGTGGCGAAGAAGAGAAAGCGCGCCCCGGGGCGGCTGCGCAAGCTGTTCGTCATTCCGCTGGTGATTTTCATTGTCCTGCCCGCCGTCGCCCTGCTGGGGGCCTACGTGATGCGGGACACGCTTGTGAAGTGGGCCATTGAGGGGCCGACGGCCGAGCGGATGGAGATGACCATCACCGTCGAAGATGTGAACTTCGACATGGCAAACGGCGTCGTCACGCTCGGCAACGTCGTCATGCAACCCCGTCAGGAGGTGCCGGAGCGGCGGGCAGTGCGCGAGATTGACCCGCGCCAGCCGCTTTTCCGGGCGACGGAGTTGCATGCCGAGCTTGACGTCGAGCAACTCTTCAAAGGACGCGTCCACTTCACGTTGCGCGCGGAGGATCCCACGCTGACGCTCGTGCGCATGCCCGACGGCAGCATGAGCTACGCCTCGCCGGAGATGCGCGAGGCGGGCCCCCTCGGCCGGCCACGTCCCGCGCAGCCTGCCGAGCGGGTGCGGACGCCGGAAGGGGAACCGGCGGTGGTTGTCGACGAGCAGGGCCGAGAGATGCACGTCTTTCGCGACCAAGACGGTGAGCGCATCCTTGCCGAGGCAACGACCACAGCGGAGGGGGAGACGGCGTGGGAGTGGACGGACGAGGCCGGCCGCGAGCGCCGCGACGTCGGCGAAGCGCCGGTCGTCGACGAACGCGAGCCGGAGCGGTACGACCCGGAAACGTCGAGCACCTTCGACGAGATCCGTCGTTTCGTCGAGCGGATGATTGACGAGTACAGCCTCGACGACCCGGATACGTGGCGCGAAACCTACGCCACCGCGCAGCGGTACTACTCACGGTACGGCCCGCACCTGCGCCAGGCCCTGGAGCGGGCACGCGCCGAGGACGGTAGCGTCGACGAGGAGGAACTCGAGCGCGTCGCCGAGCGCTTCCTGCTCGGCAGTGCCACCTACGTGGAGGCGCCCG
>SKZP01000590.1 GCA_007127275.1 Planctomycetota bacterium | reverse complement strand
GGCGACGCGTTCGCGGCCGAGCACGCGCCGCGCCCGGTGAATGGTGAACAGAAACCCAATGGACCAAGCGAGCCACAAGGAAAGGTAGAGCCCGAGCACGGCACGTTCGTTCTGCTCGAGGGCGACGACGTCAAGCCGCCAGGTTGCGTCAAAGCGTTCCGGGGCGGCAGGCACGAGAACGGCCGCGGTCAACACGACGGCGAGCACGAGAAAGGTCAGCACCCCGAGCGAACGCAGCTTGAGACGGCGGTCGCTCGTCACCGTCGCCCCGCGGTAGCAGTACGCGAGAAACATCGTCGCGCCGAGGTAGGCAAGCGGCCACACGAGAAAGCCGAGGATGGAGAAAACCAGCGCAAAGACCGCCGAGCCGGACATGCTCCGGTCTGGCGTGCTGCCGAGCAAGCCGTAGCCGACCAGCACAAGAATCCAGGCAAGCAGCCCCACGGTGCCGAGCACGACCGAGAGGAGTTCGCGTTCGACGAGCGTTTCCAGTGCCACGAAGTGCACGACCATCACCTGCAGGTGCTCGAGGTGCACAACTGGCGACGGCGCAAGCAGATTCGCGGCAAGCCCGCCGGCCCACAAAAGCACAATCAGCGCCGTCCCCCAAAGTACGCAGGTCAAGCCCCGGTGCGTACGCCGCCAGACGACGACGGTGCGCTCCGTTTCAACCCGCGGCTCGTCCCCTTCCGGCACCGGCTCCGGCTGTGGCGACATCTCTCGCTGATGCATGGGCTCCGCCATCCGCAACGCCCCGCGGCACACGCCCCCCGCGTAGGGAACACATCACCGGTGCGATCCAGTCCCGTTCGTGGCGAGGTTGCCCGAAGCCGTCCGTTGCGCGTTGATTCGAGAGCGGGAAGGGGAGTGACAACGAACACGCGACTGGAGCAACGAGATTCCGCCTCACGGCCACGGCTGCCCCGCGAGCAAATGGACTGCCAAGCCCACGGGCTTCGCCGCTTCGCCCGTGGGGTGAGCCCGAAACGGGTATTCACGGGCGACGCCCAAAGCACCAACGACCAACGGCGAAGCCGGCGACCAAAGGAGCTGTCAGAAATTACCTTCCGAATGTGAGCACCTGCGCTCGGCTCTGCTTCGTTGTCGTCGGTTGCGCGGCTCGACGCGACTCGTCATGCCTTCGCCGCTCACCCTCCTCCGCCTTGCATAGCCTTCGCTCGTGACGCTTAACGTTCGGAATTGATTTCCTGTCAGCTCCTACGGAAAGCGAGCGTTCCGCCCAAGTTCTCTTTGCAACAACAGCCGGCTGCCCCACCGCCGACGGATTCAGACTTGTGGACCGGCTTGGTGGTGAATCTGGATTGGGGTGAAGTTCAGGTAGTCGGCGCTGCCGAGCCAGTAGGTGACGCCGCGTTGGTTGCCTTGCGGGCAGGCTTTCCACTCGTGCTCGAAGTGGAAGTGGCCGAAGACGCAGTGGTCGACAAACCCGGCGGCTTCGATTGCTTGCGAAAACTCGGTGGGCTTGCCGTCACTTGTGAAGGGGGGATAGTGGATCAGCACGATCACCGGGGCTTCGGGGGCTTCGCGCTTGAGCAACTCGGCGGCACCGAGTGCTTCTTGCACGCGGCGCAAGTTGCGCACGAACGCCTTGCGGTCCGACTCGCCGAAGTACGGATCCGGCGGCGCCACAAACCCTTTCGAACCGGCGACAATCACGCCCGCCTCGAGTAGCTGCGCATCCGCATCCACGGCGGCGAGGCTCGGCGGCAACGCGGCGCGCACCTTTTCGGCGCGGCTCCACCACCAATCATGGTTCCCCTTGACGAGCACCTTGTGCCGTCCCGGCAAGGCGTCGAGCCATTCAAGGTCCTGCACCGCCTCGCGCAACGTCTTGCGCCACGAGATGTCGCCCGGCACGAGTACGACGTCATCCGGAGCGACGGTGGCGATCCAGTTGGCACGGATGCGTTCGACATGCGCCGCCCAACGCTCTCCGAAGCCGGTCATTTCCCGGCCGAGATGCGGGTCGGAAAGCAAGAAGAGTCGTGGCGGCACCGAGGAGGACATTGAACAGCCCGAACGAAGTCCCTGCCGTGAATCCCGAGGGTGCCGGGCACAATATACATTTCAACGAAAAATCGAACCCGTCGAGACGTTTCATTCATGTCCAGCGGTGCCGGTGCCGCGCGGCACCGGAAGATGCTCATGACCCCAGCTGCTGCCGCATCTCACGTGTGGCGCCACTCTTCCATGTGCCCGGTTTCGAGGTGCTCCAGGGCTACGTGAAAGGTGCCGTCGCTCTCGTTGCGGCCGACCCAGGCAACGCGGGGCTGTGGATACGGCTGTCCCAGCGAGCCCAGGTTCGCGACGAGGCAGCGTCCGAGTTGCACCGCCCCGGCGGACTCGTGAATGTGCCCGCAAAGCATCAGCCCCTCGTGCGCCTCGGCCCGCTCACGAATCGCTTCGCTACCGACGTGCTTGTCACGGTCGTAGGCGACGGAGTCCAGCGGCGTATCCTTCGGCGGCGCGTGGCTGATCAAGATGTCGCACTCGGGTACGGCCCGCCGGCGAATCTCCTCCTCGCTCCACTCGTAAGGAAAGCCGAACCGCGCCGGCCCCGCCCCGCCAATCCCCGCAATGCGCACCCCGGCAATCTCGACCGGCCGGTAGACTCGGTCCACGTTGCCCGGCAGTGGCAATTCATCCGGATCATGGTTGCCCGGCACCCAGACAAGTTCGAGGCCCAACGGCTCAAACCGCGAAAGCGTCGCTTGGATCGCCGCAAGGTGGCGCTGATAGTCGTACGCGCGCCCACGTCCGCCGGCGTCGGGGCCGATGTCTCCGACCAGCAGCACCGCATGCATCTCCGCCTTGCGCCGGGCAATCGCCTCCAGCGCCATCTCCAAGTACGCACTCGGTCCGTGTAGGTCCCCCAACGCTGCGAACAACACGCCCACGCTCGTCTCCTTCGTTTCGGTACCCACGCCCCTACGGCAGTCCCAGCCACGCACCCATTATTCTGCGTGCCATCCTGTGCCCGTGACCAGTGAATAGCGGTCGTTGACCGGTCGTTGTCGGGCCGCAAACAGCTTGCATCAAACAACGAGCTGCACGGAAGGGAAAGAGGAACGTCCAACGTTCGCTTGGCACAGCGTCCTCTTGCGCGACACTCAACGCACTGCTATAGTTTTCGACGAACGGGGTGTAGCTCAGCTTGGCTAGAGCGCTACGTTCGGGTCGTAGAGGCCGGAGGTTCAAATCCTCTCACCCCGATCAATCGAAGGCCCGGTTCTCCTAGCTTCAGGGGAATCGGGCCTTTCGCATTCTGTCTGATCGCAACGTTCGTAATAAGCCCACGGGATTCGCCCGTAGGTCGGGAACACGAATGCGGCTCGACCCACGGGTTCGCAACTACGGATCTAAAGGCGCGGGCAGTTTGGGCCCGGTACGTGCCTCGGCGGCATGTCAAACCCAGAAGTGCTTGCTGGCCGAAGTGGTCGTTCGCGGGCTCACTCGGCACGGCCTTGCGTGCACATGAGAGGTTTTCGCCCGGCTGCTAAACCCCGTCGCGTTTGGGATTCGTAATTGTCCAAGCCCACGGGCTGCCGCCCGTGGGTGGATTTCCAGAGCGACCCACGGGCCGTAGCCCGCGGGCTTATTGCGAATCCCTTTTGACAAGGGGTTTAGCCGTCGGTTTGCTCGCGCCAGTCTTCGTAGCGCTTCATCTCTTCGGGACTTGTGGCGGGGCTCGTGCCGGCGAGGGCGTGCTCGAAGTCGGCAAGGGTAAGCGGGCGGACGCGCAGTTGGTAGCCGCGCAGCTTGTCGAGTCCTTGGTCGACGAGCTTGGGGATGTCGCGGTTTTGCTCCTGAATCATCCGGCCAATGGCCTCCTTGCACAGCCGCTCAATCTCGCGTCCGGAGAAGCCTTCGGTCGCGTCTAGCAGCGAGTCTCGCGCGCCATCAATTCGGTAGCCGCGCTTGTCAATCTGAATGTTGAGGATCTGCTTGCGCGTCTCACGGTCCGGCAACGGAATGAGGATCTTTTTCTCGAAGCGGCTCAGCACCGCGGAGTCGATGTCCCACGGCCGGTTCGTCGCGGCAATGGTCAACACGAAAATGTCGCTGCGGCCCTTTTCGCTCAAGCCGTCGAGCTCGGCGAGGATGGTCGAGAGGATGCGCCGCTCGGCCCCGGTGGACTCGTCGTTGCGCTTTGGGCTCAAGCTTTCGAACTCGTCGAGGAAGACGACGGCCGGGGAGTGGTCGCGCGCCGTGCCGTAGAGTTCGGAGATGATTTTCGAGGACTCGCCGAAGTACTTCGACATCACGTTCGAGACCTTGACGTTGAAGAACAGCGCCCGGCCGCGTTCGGTGCGCAGGGCGTTGCTCGTCGCCGCGGCAAGCAGCGTCTTGCCCGTACCGGGTGGGCCGTAAAAGAGGATGTTGCGCCACAGGCCGACGTGTACCCCTTGCGGCGGTTTGGCGAGGCTGACGCCGAGGGTGTACTTCACGTCGGCCTTGGTGTCGGCGAGGCCGCCGATGTCCTGCCAGGTCAGCGTCGAGGTGTGTACGAGCCCGTTGACCACCCCTTCGAACTCGCCGCCGGCGCCGACGCCCCCTTTTTTGTCGCCCGCCTCGTCCGGCTCCAGCGACTTGCCGCCGCCGCGCACGGCAGCAGCCCCGCCGTTTTCGCTGGTCAGCCGCTGGGCAATCTCGCGGTAGCCGAGCGCCTCCTTCTTCATTTCCATCTCGACCTTGCGGCTCGCCTGATACTCCGCAAGGCGTAGCGTCAACTCGGCAGCCTTCTCGTAGTAGTTTGCCGCGTTCGTGTAGTTGCCCTCCTCATACGCCTTCTTGGCGGTGAGTCGAGCGTTGTCACGCGCTTTGCGGATCTGGCTGGAAAGGTCGAAGCTCATGGGGGGGGCGCCCTCGCACGGGGTGATATGCACTTGGTCCGCTAGAATTGACTCGCCACCGACGACGGATGCGACCGGGCCGCCATGGCATGGTCGCCCGCGGATTATACATGGAACGCAGCCACCACGCGCAACTTTGAGCATCTCCAAGATGTGGAACGCTGTGTTTGTCAAGCCCATGGGCCGCACCCACTCTCGCGCCTCGGCGACTTTTCCGCGACCTGGAGATGCTCGGACGCGACGCTGCACACAACCTTCAATCCACCCGAGAACATTGACCCCCAAAGGCACATTGCCGGCGCTGCAGATGGATGCTTCCCTCAACGGAAGTCGCATTGTGGCACACGACGTTCGTTGAAAGGCCGTTCGAGATGGCAGGTACAGCGGAGAGAACGAGTCGCGGCAGGTGCCAGCCACACCGTATCAATTCCCTCCCCTCCGGGGTGCGGCTTACTTCCGAGCACCGGATCCGAGCACTGGACCGGCAGGCAAATTTTTCACATGCGTGAACTCTGCCGCCGGCATCCGTACTATACTAAATGGTGGCGGGTCGGCTCCGGGCTTGGATCCGCAAAAGCTTTTCTTTCCGTGTCGTTCGGTACCTGGCTTCGGGAAAGGTTGTTTTGTGATGAACGTGACGACGACTCCCAGCACAGTCGTGCCGCTCCTTCCCGGTGCCGCGGCGTCGGCCCGGCGCCTCGCGTCGGCGTCAGCATTTCTCGCCGTCGCGGTTCTGGCGAGCGGATGCTACGCCTCCATGAGCTACAGCGGTAGCTCCTCCCAGCAAACCGTCACCGAAGAACGCTCGACGACCACCTACCACTCCGACGGCAGCGCCACGACCACCGTCACCACAACCACGCGAGGCTGGGTCTACTACCCTGAGATTCACGCCTACCACCATCCGGATGCCGGCGTGTACTACTATTACTACGACGGCAGTTGGATGAAGGCGCGTCGGCTGCCGCGTTCACTACGCGTTCACGTAGGCAGCAGCATCCGGCTCGACTACGTCGGCGCGCGCCCGTATGTGAACTTCCATATTCACGCAAGCAATCACCGCCCGCGTCGCTCGGTCAGTATCGCGCCGCGCTACGTGCCGCCGAGAAGCCACCGCGCCCCGCGCCTCCAACAGCGCGCTCCCGGCCACGGTCCAACAGACGAGCGCCGTCGCCGGTAGCGTACAGTCAAGAGGTCACGCCTGTGGCGGTAAGGAGCTGACCGCTCCCAAGGAGCTGACAGCTCCTAAGTCGCGCCGTGCCGGTTACTCGGCGATGAGCAACCGCTCCTCTTGCGTGCGGAGATTGCGCAGCACGACGGCGTGACGCGTGCGCGGCACCGGGGTGCGCGGGTCGACTCGGCGCGGCAGGCGAAGCTCGAACAACGTGTCGTCCAGCACGTCGCGGGGCGCCTCGCCGTTCGCCAGGGACAACTCGTGCCAGCCCCGCTCTCCCGCTTCGCCGGCCAACGGCCGGTACGGTACGCGGACCGTGCGCAGCACCTCGTAGCCGGGCGCGAGAAGTCGCTCTCGACCATTGATCTCGACGCGCAGCTCGACGGCGTCGCCGACGTGCGTGACCACCGCAAACGCATGGCGCTCGCCACTGTCCAGGTCGGTGTAGTCCAGACGGAAGACGGCCCGGGGGTCGCGGTCACGGGTCGCGGCGAGCAGCGCTAGCTGCGGGTTCGCCTCGGTACGGACACGCACCGGCTCGCTCAGCTTGGAGAGCGAGTAGTCGCCGCGACGTTCCAGCTCAAGCACCCGCTGACTCGCGGCGCGCACGGCAATCAGATACTCAGTACGCGGCTCAAGCCCCTCAATGCGCGCTGTGCGACCCGGTTGCGGCCGCTCGTACAGGCGACGGCGCAGCGCGAATCCCGCCGGCGTATCCGGCCAGTACAGCACGTCGTATGCCTCCGGATATACCGTCGAGGCGGGCTCTGGCACCCAGGCAAGGTCAACGGACGTCATTTGCGCCTCGGCGACCAGCCCACGGGGCGGCTTGAGCGTCGCCTCCTCGTCTTCTCGTCGCGGCCGTTGTTGGCGCTGCCGTTGCTGAAACACGCCCGCGGCGCCGCCGGCATCCGGTG
>SKZP01000187.1 GCA_007127275.1 Planctomycetota bacterium | reverse complement strand
TTCATCACGCTTGCCGAGCAGGGCTTCTATGAGGGCACCAAGTTTCACCGCATCATGGACGGCTTCATGATCCAAGGGGGGGATCCGAACACGCGCCACGGTCTCGTCCCCGGCCAAGCCGGCCTGGGCAATCCAGGATACCGCATTCCCGACGAGCACGACGACAACACCGTCTTCGACCGCGCCGGCCTGATTGCCTACGCCAACTCGGGGCCGAACACCAGCGGCTCGCAGTTCTTCATCACCCTGGGGCCTGCAACGGATCTCAACGGCGACTACAACCTCTTCGGGCGGGTGATTGCCGGCATGGATACCGCCCGAGAGATTGGCAAGACGCCGGTATCTCCGAACCCTGCCAGACCGAACGAACTCTCCTGGCCGGAAGAAATCGTCGAGATTCTCGAGGTGGAGGTAATTGAAAAGCGCGACCACGACTACACCGTGCGCAAGGTCGAGTAACCCGACGTCGTCCGTCAAGTCGTTCGGCAGTGCGGCTCAAGGAGAACGCGTTCGCCTCCTAGCCGGAACGGGCGCAGGCGGCTGCGTTGCGGCAGGTACAGCGGATGGCGAGGGGCGCCGCTTGCGGTGTGGCCGAAGCAGGCGGCGACGTGGCCCGCACGCCGGATGCGCTCGACGACGGCCGCGGCACGCTGTTGCGCGAATGGCTCGGCGCCCCAGGCGCAGACCACCTTCTCGGCACGGGCGAGCGCTTCGTCAATTGCCGTGTCGTTGTGCGGCCCCACCGGCTCGGCGGCGCGCTTCAACTCGGCCGGCGTCGTCGCCCGAAACGCGAACAGGTTAACCACCTCCACCGTGCCTACCCGCCAGCGGCGGCTCAAGCCGAGCACGCGGCGAATTGTCGGGTCATTCCTCTCCGCGTCGGCCGTCGACGGATTGAGCATGATCCACAACACCGCCCCGGCACGCCGCGCAGAAACCGTGCGCCACAGCAGGTAGCGGTACCGACCGCTAGCGTCGAACTGCGCACCACTTCCTTGTTCGGCGTGGGTGATGGTCACTTTTTGCTTCTCTCGCGTGTCCGGCCGAGGGTACACTTGCAGCCCATATCCTTTCGTAGACGGGACCGCCCAATCTCAATCCTTTACTCCGTCGCGGACGTGCGTCCGTAGCGAGGGAGCGACCATGTTGACGAGCCTTCTTCCCAGTGTTGCTGGACGACCATTTCTTGCCCAACCCAACGAAACCGCCGCGTTCGAGAGGCCGGAGACGTGGATCATTGCTCTGATCGTCGCGATCGTGCTGTTTCTGTTCAGCATCCTGCTGTTGTTGATTAAACGGTACAAGCGCTGCCCCTCGAATATGGTGCTCGTCGTTTACGGTTCGTTCGTCGGCAAAGGGCGCTCCTCGAAGTGCATCCAGGGCGGGGCGACGCTGGTGTGGCCGCTGTTTCAGGACTACGGCTGGTTGAGCCTCGAGCCAATCCAGATCGAGATTGACCTGCGGGATGCGCTGAGCCACGAGAACATTCGCGTGGCCGTTCCCAGCGTGTTCACGGTAGCAATCGGTACCGACGAGGCGAACATGCAAAACGCCGCCGAGCGCCTGCTCGGGCTTCCGACCCGCGAGATTCAGAAACAGGCCGAGGACATTTTATTCGGGCAGTTGCGCCAGGTGATTGCCTCAATGTCGATCGAGGACATCAACCGCGACCGCGAGCGGTTTTTGGAGAACATTCAGCATTCCCTGGAGCCTGAGCTGCGCAAGGTCGGCCTCAAGCTGATCAACGTGAACATTCGCGACATTACCGACAACTCGGGATACATCGAGGCCATTGGCCAGAAGGCTGCGGCGACGGCCGTGCAACAGGCGCGCGCCGACGTGGCGGAGCAAGAAAAGCTCGGCGAGACGAAGGTGGCCGAGGCGAAGCGCGACCAGGATGTCAATGTCGCCGAGGCGACCAAGCACCGCGAAATTGGCGTGCGACAGGCGGAGCGCGACCAGGCGGTGCGGATTGCCGAGATGAACAAGGAGCAAGCGGTCGCCGAGGAGCGGGCCGTGTATGAGCGGGACGCGCAGGTGAAGGAGGCGGAGCGCGAAAAGCGGGTTCGCGTCGCCGACTTCGAGGCGGAGGCGGTCAAGGGGGAGAACCTCGCCAAGGCGGAGATTGCCCAGTCGCGTGCCGAGTTGCAGGTAAGCGAAGCGGAGGCGTATCAACAGGGCGAGACGAAGGAGAAGGAAGCGGAGGCGGCCGTGCTCGAGGCGAAGCACCTCGCGATGGCGCGGGCCGCGGAGGCGGATCAGAAGCGCGTCGAGGCGGAGAGGCGCGCCGAGTTGGAAGCGCCGGCCAAGGCGGAAAAGGCGAAAACGATCGTCGAGGCGGAAGCGGTTGCCGAGCGCAAGCGCATCGAGGCGGAAGGCGAGGCGAAGGCCATCTTCGCGCAGTACGAAGCTCAAGCGCGCGGCGACTACGAGATGCTCGCGCAAAAGGGCCGCGGCCTCGGCGAAATCATCGAGGCGACTGGCGGCGCGGATCAAGCGTTCCGCCTGATGATGCTCGAGCACCTCGACACGCTCGCCGAGACAAGCGCCAAGGCAATCAGCAACATCGCCTTCGACAAGATTGTCGTCTGGGAAGGTGGCGGCACCAATGGTGACACGACCGCGACGGGCAACTTCCTGCAGAAGATGGCGCGTACTTTGCCACCGATGATGCAGGTAATGCGTGACATCGGTGGCGTCGAGATGCCGGAGTACCTGGTGCGCATGCGCGACGCCGACGCTCCCTCCGCCGAGCCGGGCCCGGCACATACGCCGGTCGGCGACGGCAGCGACGCGGCGAGCGCCACCACCTCGGAAGTGAGCGAGCCGCCGGCCAAGAAGTCGAGCGGCAGCGGTGAAAGCAAGAAGTCAACGAAAAGCAACCGCACGAAGAAGAGCAACTAAACCATTTCGCAACCGTGCATCCCCACGTTGCGGAGATTGTCGCAACCAAACCCCCGGGTTTCGCGCGAATGCCGTTGCGTTTTTAGGTGTGCGGCGAGCGCAGGGCACGCGCCTTGCGCTCGCCTTGTTTGCCCAGCAATTGACGGCATTCGAGCTTCATTCGTGAGGCCGTCGGAGTTATGGGTATGACCCGCGGGCGAAGCCCGTGGGCTTGTAGAGTCTGTTTACGGGGAAGTAAGTGGCGTGGCCGTAGGCTCGTTGCGAAGCGACGACGACCACAACGCAGCAACACTGGTTCGGAAGTCGGTTCCTGACCGCTCCTCATCCGCCGATTTGGCCCATGCTTTCGCGGCCGCTTTGTTGCTGCTCGGCCTTTGCAGCGCGCTGCGCGTGCCAACCGGTTGCCGCTTTGTGCTCGACGGCCCCACGAATGAGGCGCTCGAGTTCCGCGTCGTCGGCACCCTCGCGCATGGCGTTGCGCAGGTCCGGGCCGTCTCCTGCGTAGAGGCAGTTGAGGACGCGACCGTCGGCGGTGATGCGCAAGCGGTTGCAGCTACGGCAAAGGCTGCGAGTGTAGGCGGGAATGACCGCGACAGTGCCTTGGTAGCCGGGGACGCGGAAGGCGTGATGCTCCGTCGACGAGCCTTGCGTGCGCTCAAGCGTGGGCACGAGATCCTGCAGCCGCTTGCAGATTCGCTCCGCGGTGAGGAAGCGGCCAGTGCGCCAGATTTGGTGCGCGTCGAACGGCATCAGTTCAATGAAGCGTACCCCGAGGGACGCGTCGCGGGTCAGTTCCACGAAGTCGGCGAACTCGTCGTCGTTGACGCCGCGCAGGGCGACGACGTTGAGTTTCACCGAGGGCACATGCGCGAGTGCGGCGGCGAGCCCCGCTTGCACAGCGTCGAAGCCACCGCGGCGGGTGATTTCGCGGAAGCGTTGTGGCTTGAGCGTGTCGAGGCTGATGTTAACCCCGGCAAGGCCGGCGGCTGCGAGGGTTGCGGCCTGTTTGGCAAGCAGCAGGCCGTTCGTCGTCAGGTGTACCGCCTTGATACCGGGTGTGGCGGCCACCTCGCGGATGACCTCGTGCAGGCCGCGGCGCAAGAGTGGCTCGCCGCCGGTTAGCCGTACCTTGCGAGTGCCGAGTCGCGCGGCAAGCCGGCAAAGGCGGACAGTTTCTTCGTCGCGCAGCAACTCGTCGCCGAGGCGAAACGGCAACCCTTCAGCAGGCATGCAGTACCTGCAGCGCAGATTGCAGGTCTCGTTTACGGCAAGCCGCAAGTAGTCGAGTACTCTGCCGAAGCGGTCGCGCAGTGCCCCGCTGGGAACGTCGTCGGTGTGCGCCAAGCAAGGCCCGGCAAGTGCGGGCAGGGACGGCACGCCGGCGGTCGGTTCTTGGCGCGGATCAAGCCACATAGTGATACCCCGCGATTAACAAGAGCGTCATCAGCGTCGTCATTGCCGCGAGCGTCCAGCCAATCTGGCGCAACATGCGGGGATGTGGCGGCCGTGTGGCGAGCACCGTGACCGTGCCGAGAACCGGCAATGCGGCGAGACTCGCGGCCGCGGCAAACGGGTACTGTGCGAGTGCGCCGAGTGTAAAGCCGGCGACGAGGGAAGTGATGGCGGCGGCGCCGACGGCGAGGCGTGCGGGCCATGCGACTGGCCGCTTCTTGTGGCGCACAACGAGGTGTACCGCAACGGTGGCGAACGCAAAGACGAGCACGAAGGCAACGAGCATTAATCCCGCGTCGAGCCACGCGACACCGCCAGTCAGTGCAACCGGCACGGCACAAGCGGAAAGCGCCGAGGCCGCGAGCATTTCACCGGGCACCGTTTTCTCGCGGCGCAGCAGCACAAGCAGCACCACAAGCGAGCCGAGGCCGGCGGGCAAGAGAAGGGCAACCAACGCGCCAGTAGGTGCGAGAGCCGCACCCAGCAGGGCAAACGAGAGGGCAAGGAGCACCGTCGCGGTTAGCCAACGACGTGCGAGCCCCCGCAGTTGTTGTTGTTTGCGGCGGCCGCGGTGGCCAAGCAGTGTGCGCAGCGCCTCCGTACCGGCAAACGCCGCGAGAAATGCACCGGCAAACGTGACACCGGACAACGTCGCGCCGCCCACGGCAAATGCGGCAATCAACGGCAACAGCAACTGCGCATACGCGCCGTGTTCGCGCGGTATGAGCCAGACACGTTTCTTCCCTTGCTTCGGTGTATGCGTCGGCGTCCTTGCGTTTGAAGCTACTTCGGCTTGGTTCGCGGCCTTGCTGCTTCCTTCATGGTCGGTGCGTGCGTCCGACACACCTGTGCCGTTGCCACTTTTTGTCGTGGGCCGGAACGCCTTCGCACCTTGATTGCGTAGCGTCGTATCCTTCCTGCCTTGGATGGTTTCGGTCGTCACGGCGTTGCTACACCTTCGCGTTGTGGCTCCGTTTGCTGCGGCGCGTCCGTGGTTGCGCCGTCGGCAACTTTGGTGGCACTTGCGTGCTCAGTTGCCGAGTCTCCTTGCTCCTTCACTTCGGTGCGACGCGCCTCGCCTTGCTCGCCGGAGTTGCCCCTAGACGACGTTGCCTCGTTCACGAAGAGTTGCGCGACCGTCTCCAGTGCCTCGGCAGACTCTGCCGCGTCGCGGTGTTGAACCAGTGGTCGCAACAGCCGCCGCACGAGGCGGAGCGAGTATGCTTCGAGTTGCTCTTTTGTGCGGGGCAAGCCGGAGCTCGCCTGGCTTGCCGACTCACAGCGCGACACGTCGGAGAAGCGGCGGAACAAAGCGTCGAGCGCCTGGCGCGAGGTGGCGACGTGCTCGTTCACCCACGGCGCGAGTTCTTCCTCAATCAGCACGCGCACCGCGGGTACTGCCGCTTGCCGGGCTGCACGGCTCTGGCTCGTGGTGTCGTCGAGCGCATCCACGCCAATGTAGGGAACGTCCGCTTGAGCAAGTACCGCCGCATCCACATTCGGCGGAAGGCCAAGGTCGACGACGCAGCGCGGCCAGGCGGGCAACGCCGCCAGTGCCGGCGTGCCGAAAAGCGGCTCGGCTCGTTCGCTCGCCAGCGCGGTCACGACAAGGTCGACGTGCGGAAAGTACGCCGGCACCGAAGCAAGCTCGACGGGGCGCGCATCCGCAACGCCGTGGGTGCGCGCCTTGGCAAGCAACGCTTCCGCCCGCGCCAACGTTCGGTTCGCGACGTACAGTGCCGCCGGCAGCGCATCCGCCTTTTCGTCGAGCAAGTAGCCAAGCGCCGACTGCGCCATCTTGCCCGCGCCGACGAGCATCACGCGCAACCCACCGAGGTCGCCATCAAGCGCGTCGCGGGCGGCACTCAGCCCCACAGAGGCGACGGAGACACGACCGCTTGCAATCTCGGTCTCGGCACGTGCCCGCCGGCCGCAGCGTAGCGCAAGGTGTACGCAGCCGTGAAGCGTCGGCCCGAGCGTACTGGTTTCGTGACCGCGTGCGAGGGCGTGCTTGACCTGCTGGAGGATCTCCGTTTCGCCGAGCACGGCCGAGTCCAGCCCGCAAGCGACTGCGCAGAGATGCCGCATGGCCGCCGCACCGTCGCGGCGCTTGAGCAGATCCAACTCTGCCGGGGTAAGCCCGAGGTAGTGTGCCAGGCTTGCGCGCAATTGCCGCTCGAGCGCGTCCAAGGTGTGCTCCCCGTCGGCGCAGAAGTAGAACTCCGTGCGGTTGCAGGTGGAGAGCACGAACCACTCGCTTTGCTCGCCGGCGAGTTCTTTCAGCAGTGCCTCGGTTGTGCAATCTCCGAGGGCGAAGCGCTGCCGAACCTCCACCGGTGCATCACGGTAGGACAGCCCCAAGGTGCGGATCTGCGTGCAACTTGCAACCGAACTTGAATGGGTCGCGGCCATGTTGAGGTCCTGACAAGCTGTGGTGAGCACGGGCGGCGGAGCCAACAAGCGGGGCATCATCTCGTGAATGCTTCGCAAAGCGTATGCCAACCCGTTGCCCCTTCACGAGTTCCTCGTCCGGGAGCGCAAACTCCTCTTTGTTTCGTGACGTCGCATTTCGTTCGCTACGCAAACAGTGCATACGCGCCTACGCAGTTGACC
>SKZP01000577.1 GCA_007127275.1 Planctomycetota bacterium | reverse complement strand
CCTCGCTCGACGTCGAGTTGAATCACCTGGCAGCGGCCGACGTAGAGCTCGAGCGACTGTGCGTCCATGCTGCGGCCGTCGGGGCCGTAGTGGCTCGGTGCGTCCGCGTGTGTACCGACGTGCACGGTGGTCCGTAACGTCGAGAGCGTCAAGTGATCTCCCCGGCTCATGTCGAGCAGTACCTCGCGCGACAGCGGCGAGTCGCCGGGAAACACACCGATCGACGGTGAGAGTGGTTGGGAGATATCAATGAGCATGGCTCCCCCATTGGTTTGGTGGTCACAGCGTTCCCGTCCACGTACGCGGGCGACCCCCGAGGACAACGCAGCACCGTCGAGCGCAGCAGCTCAAGCTCGGACGAGGTTTCCTGTCCTTAGGACTCGCCCGCTTGCGTCCGTGGCGAAGGGGCCGAGGAGGGGGAGCCGTCGGCGGCGCCGATGCTGGCGGAGCCGTATCCGTCGCCGGTGGCTGCGCCGTTCCCGCTCGTTGCGGCTGCGGATTGCTGCGACGTTACACCGGCATCCTGCGACCCGCTCGTCTCGCTCGTTCCGCCGGGCATGTCGCCGGTGGCGGGCAGATCCTTCGGGAAGCTGTGGATGTTGGTTTCCAACCAGGTATGGTCGCCGGCGAGCACGGACTTCGCGAACTTGCGCAGCCGCTCGTCTTCGTTGCGCCAAAGCTCTCGCTTGAGTTGCTCCACCTTTCGCATGCTTAGCCGGCAGAACAGTTTGGCAAGCTCGGCTGCCTTGTCCGCCTGCGGGTCGTGCTGCTTGCGCATCTTCAGCACCTTGGCCACCGTCGCCGCCATGGCGTAGACCTCGGAGCCCATGTCGACGACGCGGAACAAGAAGCCCTGCTTCACCTGCAGCTTTGCCCGGTAGCGCATCATTGCCCAGACCATGGTGCGAGCGAGCATCCGGCTCGTTCGTTCGCAGTAGCGCAGAATGCCGGCGAATTCGCCGAATTCCTTGTACTTCGGCCAGCGCCCCCAGCGGAACGTGTTGCCGGCCATGAACTTCGCGTAGAACCAGCCAATCTTCGGCATGGCTGCGAGTTTCTGGACGAAAGAGACGTCCGGCTTGATCATGATCTCGGCGACCTGCAGGTGCTTGTCCACCGCTTCGCGTGCCATGAACAGGTGCATCACCTCCGAGGAGCCTTCAATCAGCTTGTTGATGCGGATGTCGCGCATGATGCGCTCCACCGGCATGGGCGTCTCGCCGCGGCCCTTCAAACTCAGCTCGGTCTCGTAGCCGCGGCCGCCGCGAATCTGCATGGTGTCGTCGGCAATCTCCCAGGCGCGGGCGGTGTTCCACTCCTTCGTGGCCGCCGCTTCGAGGCGGATGTCGAAGCGTTCGTTGTCGGCCATGGCGCTGGCAAGCTCGCTGACCGCCTGCATGGCGAAGGTGGTCGCCGCCATTTCCGAGATCTTCATGGAAATGGCTTCGTGCTTGCCAATGGGTTGGCCCCATTGCACCCGCTCGTTCGACCAGGTGCGCACCACTTCGAGGCACTGCCGCGCTGTGCCGACGGAACTTGCCGGCAAGGAGAGGCGCCCCGTGTTGAGCGTGATCAGCGCATACTTGAGGCCCGCCCCCTTTTCGCCAATCAGGTTTTCCTTCGGCACCTTGACGTTGTTGAAGTGAATGAGGCCGTTGGCGAGCGCTTTCAGGCCCATGAAGCGGCAGCGGTGGGCAACCTCGACCCCTTCCCAGCCGGTCTCGACGACGAAGGCGGAGATGGCTTTGCGTTTGTCCTTCTCGTGCGGATCCCGCGCCATCACGACGAGCAGGTCGGCAATGGTGCCGTTGGTGCACCAGAGTTTCGCGCCGTTCATGATGTAGTGCTCGCCGTCCTCGGAAAGCTCGGCGGTGGTACTCAGTCGTGCGGGGTCGGAGCCGACGCCGGTTTCGGTGAGGGCGAAGGCGGTGATGGCCCCCTTGGCAATGCGCGGCAGGTACTTTTCTTTGAGTTCCTTCGTGCCGAAGAGTTTCACCGGCTGGGGCACGCCAATGGACTGGTGTGCGGAGAGCAAGACACCAATGTTGCCGTCGCAGCTACCGAGGTACTGAATGATGCGGTCGTACTGCGACTGCGTGAGTCCGAGACCTCCGTACTCGCGGGGCACCTTCATGCCAAAGGCGCCGAGTTCCTTGAGCCCGTCGAGTACCTCTTGCGGATATTCGCCGCTGGCGTCAATCTCAAGGCTGTCGACCTTGTCACGCATGAACGCCTTGAAGCGCTCGAACCACTCCTCGAAGTCAGGGGCACCTTTCGAGGCATCCGGCTCGGGGAACGGGTGGAGGATGTCGAAGCGGAAGTTGCCGAGGAAAAGCTCGCGCATGAAGCTCGGGGCCTTCCACTCCTTCTCGCGCGAGGCCTCGGCGACGTTACGCGCTTCCTCTTCACTGACGTTCTCCCCTTTGGCACTCGCAGCGGCCGCCGCGGCGGACTCGTGCTGCGCGTCGCTGGCGTGGGACGGCGATGCGGTCGTACCGGCGGCTTGTGGTTCGTTCTCGCTCATCCATTTCTCCTCGCGTCTTCGCGGGGCACGGCCTACGCCCCCAAAACCCGTAACAAACAACGCGACCCGGGTACGCGTTCTCGAACGGCGCACAACGTTGTAGCAATCTTCGCTCGGCCGCGTAACAATCCGTGCGCCAAGCGGCCCTCCGCGTACGGCGCCCGAAAGGCTAGCAGAATCGGCATGCAAGGGACAGCGGCACGCCGCGTCGTCGTCCGACGGCAAATCTTGCCTTCCCCCTTTGTGGCCAAGCCCCGTGTGGTAGATGAACGCGCGAGGCTGGCCGGTCGACGCGCCCTTCGCCACGCGCCTCTTGATGAGATGCCGGATCTTCCAACAACACGTCCGAGCCCCTTTGAAATACACGCGTCTTTTCGCTGGCATTCCGTATTATTTGGCGGGGGGCGCGCGAGCAGGCCGAGTACCGTTCCGTGCGGGGTGAACGACCGCGTTGACGGGCGAACCCGTCACCTACCTTTCGCCGCAGTTGTGCCCGCGAGTTGCGGTTATTTAATGATCTTGTGGGCACGCGAGGACTTGCGTGGCATTCCGAACGAGGCTCGGGCATGACGCTCTTGCACATTGACGGGGCGGACGGCGAAGGGGGTGGGCAACTGCTGCGCTCGGCGCTGAGCTGTGCATTGATCACCGGCCGTGGCTTTACCATGGAAAACATCCGCGCAAAGCGGAAACCCGCGGGGCTCAAGGCACAGCACCTCGAAGCGGTGCGGGCCGCCAAAGCGGTCGGCGACGCCGAGGTGCGCGGGGACGAGTTGCACTCGAGGTGGTTGCGCTTCGTGCCGAAAACGGTGCGCGGCGGCGAGCACGAGTTTCGCATTGCCACCGCCGGGGCCGCGCCGCTTGTGCTGCAGACGTTGTTTGTGCCACTTGCGTTGCGGGCCGGCGCCCGTCCGCGTCCGTGCACGCAACCCGCACTACGGGCAGGCACGCCCGCCTCGCAGCCCGTCCAGGACACGGTGATTCGTTCGTTCCACCTGCCACCGTGGCCGCGCAAACGCAAAAGACCACGGGCTGCGGCCCGTGGGTCCGTTACCATGCATCTGGACGCCGCCGGATTGGCGAGTAACTTTGCCTGACGGCGGATGCTACCAGGCTCGGCGGATGCTGCCAGGCGTTCGCTTGCCGTCCGTGCCTTCTCACCTTTCGCAACCGTTCATGCCGGACGGATCACGCGAATGCCTACTTTTCCCAAGGCGTTGTTCACAATCCACATGGGTCCAATGAGCAGGTGCAAAAGGTTCTTCGTGAACGCTGGCGAACGCTTCTCGAAAACGCCGTGACCCACGAACTGCAAGATCCAGCCACCGACGAACAACCCCAGCGCAATCCAGATGTTGCCAATCAGCACGGCGAGCCCGAACAGAATGGCGAAGAAGCCGAGCATGGCCGCGCCCATGCCGACGTGCATGAAGGCGTAGAAACCGGCGAACAGCAGGATCACCGGCTCCGCCAGGGTCAGCGTGTAGCCCTCGGTGACGGCAACGAGCGGCACGTGCCAAAGGAAATTGATGATCCCAATGACAATCAGGGGAATCCCGAAGTAGTGCGTCCACTTGTTCGCCGCGCTCCGGTGGTGCTCTTCGTAGTCGGTAAGCTGCGCCTGTGCGTCGAACACGCCGGCGCGGCCTCGTTCCTGTTGCGACTTGCTTTCGGACTCCACCGCCGGCGGATTCGTCGCCGGGGCCTGAGAGGGGCCGGTCGTCGTCATGTCGTACTCCTTTTCTGGTGGGGAAGTTCGTCCCCGAAGACACGCTACTCGGCCGTTGCCGTCCTGCCGTGGCGCCCTGGCCTTAAAGCGAAACCGTTGCCGCCAACAAACGCCTCGAAAGCCCTTTACCTGCGGGCAAGATCATCTGGGTGGCCATGGACGAACATGTGACTCGTCATGTCTGCGCTGCTCACCTACCTTTGCCTTGCATAGCCTTCGCTCGTGACGCTCAACGTTCGGAAAAAAATTTCCTGTCAGCTCCCAACGGCGCTCGGGCTGCTGTCCGCAAATTCGGGGACGTACCGTGCGCCAACCAGCGACGCACTACGACAACAACCGGGAACCTGTTCTTGATTCCCCGAACGAACGCTGTCCGCTCGGCGGGCCTGGTTTGCTTCGGTGAGAGCGCGCTACTCGAGAACGAGGTCCTGCGGTCGGTTGTTGCGGATATGATTGGCGGATTCCAACTCGTCGCGGGTGAGCCGCTCGCCGGTCCGCTCCTCGTCGTCCTCGTCGACGGAGCCGTAGCGTACGAAGATGCCGCCGGCGCCGTCGGGTTCGTTCGCCCGGTTGTGGGTTAGCTCGCAGTCGGTGAGCCGTGGCGCACTGTTGCGAATGGTTAGTCCGCCGCCTGTGGTGCCCGCTTCGTTGCGGGCGAACGTGCATGCGGTCAGCGACACACTCGCGTCGTCGGCGCAGGTCCCGGCGCCTCCTTCGCGGCCGGCGCGATTGCGCACGAAACGGCATGCCTCGAAGGAAGCGCGTCGATTGCGCACAATCAAGAAGGCGCCGCCGATACGCGCAGCCTCGTTTTCGGCGAAGCGGCTCTTCCTCACCTCGGCAGCACTGTCCGCATTGAGATTCAAGGCGCCGCCGTTGCGCCCCGCGCCATTGCGCTCGAAGTGGCCCTTCTCGAGCTCGAGCGCCTCGTTCGCCACCGCGGAGACGGCACCGCCGTCGCGGCCGGCGAGGTTACCCTCGAAGCGGCACGCCGTGAGCGTTACGCGGGCATGCTGGAAGGCGTAAAGGGCGCCGCCGTCGTTTTCCGCGTGGTTGCCGGCGAACGTGGTGCGCACCATCTCCACTGCGGCGCGTTCGACGAACGCTCCGCCACCGAGGCCCCACTCCCGGTCGTGCGCCGCGGCGAGTCCGTCGAGGAAGCGGCTCCTGTGCACCCGCACCCGCGTCTCTTCGGTGCCCGTGCCGAGCACCATCAACGCGCCGCCGTCCCGGCCCGTCGCTTCGGCGGCGCCGTTGTCGCGGTCGCTCTCTGCCGGCGTTGCACACGGCTCGCCGACGTGCGGCACGTGCGCCACGGTACGCTCCTCGCGCCACTCGTTGGCGCGGCCCCCACCGCGGTAGAACACGGTGTACGAAATCGCCGCCGCGGCCGCCTCGCCGGTGACGACGACGTTCGCCCAGCGCGCGTCCAACTCGGCAGGCACCAACCACACCGGCGCATCTGCCTCCCCCTTCACGCGGAGCGTACCGTGCACGGTGATGCCCGCATGGGGCGCAAAGCGCAGCACCGTCCCGGGGCGAACGGTCAGCGTCTCCCCCGCGGGAACCACCAATTCGCGGTGCACGAGGCGGTCCCCCTGCAACACCTGCGGCGCCGCCGGCAACGGTGCGGTACGCTCACGCTGCGCTGTGGCGGGCGGCCACGCCCGAGCGGAGCGGTTGCGCGTGAGCGTGAAACGCACACGCGCCGTTTGGCCACTCTCCGCAACCACGCTCAACACGAACTCGTTCTCGCCGACCCACAGCGGCAGCCGTTCCATGGAAAGCGCCAGCGCCTTGCCGCGGCGGTTGCCCGTGTGACGAAAGCTGCGCCGCCACACCGGCCGTGCATTGAGCATCAACTCGGCGCGCACCACGGGGTCGTTCGCCACCTCGTGCACCCGCGCGTCGACACTCACGTGCGCCTGCCGGGTCGGCATCCCCAACAGGGCCTCGCGCGGTCCAAGCACCTCGACAGTCAGCGCCTCTCGAGGGCTCGCCGCCGACTCCTCCGCCTCGCGCACGTCGGCATGTGCCGGCAACGGGACCGTCAGCACCGCGGCGGCCACCACGCACGCCAGCACCGACGCCCACGCTCGGCGACCCGAGACATTCGGCACGACGACCTCGACCCTCGACCGCAGTCGCTGCTTCATCTGGTACGGTACCCGCATATAACTCGGTAGAATCTCGCGGTAGGTACGGCGCATTCGTTGACTCATCTTAGTATGTCCTCGACGTACCAGGCAACGAGTGCGGCACGAAACCCGCACCGATCTTTTTGCACACCTGTCGCAATGAGTCTGCATTCGCTACACGACTACGCTTGCCACGCGTGCCGCGAACCCTACATTCCGTTTGCCGCCGGCGTGCGGTGTCCGCGCTGTGACGAGGCCCCGGCGGAGACGTTCGAGGAATTTCTCGAAGAGGTCCGCGGCATCCTCGAGTTGGTGTGGCACGCGCACGGGCGCTGGGTACCACCCGCGAATCCAATGAGCACGCTCGGTGATCATTACGTGTGGCTGCTCGCCGGCGCGCTGGCCCGGGCGGGGCTCGAGTTCACCATGCAGGAGGACGACGTCGCCGGGCAAGCCGAGAAGGCCGCGGCACAGGTACACCTCGGCGCCAAGGAGTACCTGCGACCACACTACACAGCCTTCTTCCGCGCACTGTTTCCCGTTGCGCTACACATTCAGCGTACCTGAGCCCAGGGGGGAGGG
>SKZP01000441.1 GCA_007127275.1 Planctomycetota bacterium | reverse complement strand
TCCGAGGACACAACCATGGCAGAGAAACAGATCGTTCACACCAGCGCCGCCCCGGCAGCCATTGGCCCATACAGCCAAGCGGTCAAGGCGAACGGCTTCCTGTTCGTCTCCGGCCAAATCGCGCTCGACGCGGCCAGCGGCGAGATGATTGATGGTGACATCGAAGCGCAAACCCGACAGGCGCTCGGCAATCTGCGCGCGGTGCTCGAAGCAGGCGGTGCCGCGCTGGCCGACGTGGTGAAGTGCACGATATACCTCACGACGATGGATCATTTTCCGCTGGTCAACCAGATTTACGGAGAGCTGTTCTCCGAGCATCCGCCGGCACGCGCTGCCGTCGCCGTCGCACAGTTGCCGAAGAACGCGCTCGTCGAGGTGGACGCCATCGCCGCACTGTAGAGGGTAGACGCGCGGAAGGTCCGGCAAACCCCGAGACGTCGGGGCTCAATGGGAAAACGTGGTGGTGGACCCACGCTCCGCTCCGCGGGTAACCAGGTAGACTGCGTCGGCCGGGCTTCTAGAACTGAATCTTGCGGGTGCCGCTGCTTTGGTTGATCAGGTCGCGCAAGGCGTCCTCGATCGTGTTGTACACGGTGAAGACCTCGCGCAGCCCCATCATGTCGAAGACGATGCTGATGTTCCCCGACGGCTCGACGAACGTAATGCGCCCGCCTTTGTTCTGCACCGTTTCTTTCTGCTGAAGCAGCCGGCTGATCGCCGTGCTGTTCGCGTGGGTCGCCTCGGCAAAATCCAGCACGAGCCAATGGCACTCCCGGTTCAGGCACTCTTCGACGGCGCGAACCACGAGCATGTCGTCGATCGAACCCTTGAACCGAATGGCCGCAACGTTGTGCGGATACAGTTGCACCCTAAAGGACGAGCGTGCCATGAGCGAGCGCCTAAAGCAGATGAGGAATCACGAACCGAGCAAGCGATGCAGCTAAGCTGCAATGCCAGGGACGCATAGAATGGCCCTTCCGTCACGAGACTCTACGGCACCCTACCGACACCGCGGAATCTCCGCGTACCCTTCACAATTATGAGGATCCCTTCGGTTGTACTTTGTGTCAATCCCTGGCGAGGGTTCACCGAGGTTTTTGGCGCCTTTGTGCGGACATCGCAGTCGGAGCTGCTTGAATGCGAGGTCGTCGCCGCTTCTAGCTCTGCAGGCTCTTGACGGCAAACGGGGCTGCCCTCGACTTCGAGCGCAGCCCCGCTTTCGGTTTGATCACTCGGGCGCAATCAGTTGGACTGCAACTCGAAGGCGATGAAGCGGCCGCCGGCACTTTGCGAGCCTTCGCGGTGCGGGTAGCCGGCCTCGGCGAGGCGACTGCGCAATTCGAAGGCGACGTCGACCGGGTCGTTCCACTGCTGCGGGTCGGCGCGGATCATGAAGCTCAGCACGCCGTCACTTTGCTCCCAACGGTGGACGCCGCCGTCGGTGCTGAACTCGCGGGCGATTCGGCGAAGCTCCATCATTGCCGCGTCGGTGTGGACATTGCGAACGCCGATAAGATACGGGATGCCGCGGCTGTATTCGTCGTTGTAGGAGGAGGCGATCTCGCGAATGGCGTCCTGGGCGAGGGTGCCGGCGGCCTGTTCGATCGCGAAGTCGCGCTGATCGGAGGAGACGACTTCACTGTACGCCTGATTTTCGAAGACGGTGTCCTGCGTGGTCACGAGGACACCGCGGATCGAGATGGTGGCGCGGATGCCGTTGCGTACTTGGTCGACGTGGACATCGAAGCCGATGTAGATGTCGGCCTCGATCAAGAATTCGGGGTTGGTCTGGTCGACGCCGGCCTGACGGGCCTGGGCGCCGCCGGCGCGAACGATCATCTCGTAATCCTGGGTCGAAACGTTGTACGGGTCGCGACCGAGGATGCGGGCGATCAGCGTGGCGACGGTTTGTTCGTCGCGCGACAGCTCCTCGGGCCACTCGCCGCGCTGGGCGAAGGGCATGATCGCTACGGTCGGCTCGGGGGCGCCGCTGCCGAAACCGGTCGGCGAAGTGAGGTCGCGCATGTAGCCGGCGTCGTTGCCCCAGCGTTCGAGTTGGGTGTAATTGACGCGCACAACCGCTTCGACGAGCTGTTGCCGGCCGCCGACGCGCCGCGGGCTTGCGTTGCGGGTGATCTCCGTATGCGCACTGACCTGATCCAGCCAGTCCGGGTCGTCGAAGGCGCCGGGGGCGAAGCGACTGCCCATCACCTCCTCAGCGGCGGCCTTGGCGGCGGCGTCGCGCACCGCCTGCACCGACGGCCCTTCGGCGTTGACGACCACCTCTTCCCGGCCGCGACCGGCCGAGCGCGGCTCTCCCTGCACCGACGCAGTAACGCTGCTGTCCCCGCCGCCGTTGCGGTCCTGCGGCGAGGCGGGACCCCCGTCGTTGGGGCCGCCGGTGTGGACGACGCACCCCGCCACTGCGGCGCCAAGCAGTGCAACGGCGGAGAGTACGAGATAATGGCGAAGCGTGTTCATCGGAAGCCTCCTGTCGAGAAATGAATGAACCAACCGGGCGACGAATCTGTTGTGCTCGTTGGCGGACGCGTCAAAAGGAAAGCGACACTCCCAGGCCCAATGCGAGGCCAATCGGATCCCAGGTGAAGTCGTCCCCGACCGCCACCTCGGGGGTGACTTCTTCGGTATCGCCGAAGCCCAGCCGCAGGGAAACGTCGAGGTAGAACTCGAAATGGGGACTGACCCAGTAGATCATGCGGGCGCGAGGTTCGAAGAGCAAGAAGGTGGGGCTCGAGATGTCCTCCTCGAATTCGCGCGTCTCGACGAGTTGGGTGAGCCCGAAGCCCACCGAGACCTCGAGCAGCCAGGCCCCGCGAGCGAGGAAGATCTTTTTCGAGCCGCGCAGCGTCGCATACCAGCCGAACAGGTCGTCGCCGAAGCCAACCCCGGCCTCGATGCCGAAGTAAAGCTCCGAGACGCCGGTCATGCGGGCGAGACTTCCGCCGGCGAAAAGGTTCGCGAAGAAGAGCCCGTTGTTGGCGTCGAGTTCGTCGTCGTCGCCGGAGTGCCCGGAGAGGAGGTCGTAGCTGAAGCGCACGTCGAGTTGGATTCCGTACGTGGCGTACTCGCCCAGCATATAGCCGACTTCCGGGTCGCCGCGGTAGACCTCGAGTTCGGTGCGCTCCTCGTCGGCGGCGGTGCCGCCTTGGCCGAGGGCGCGGAAGCCGGGGCCGACGTGGCGAATCTTCGTCCAGCCGAGGTCGATGCGCTGGCCGAACTCCCCTTCCTGGTAGATGCGGAACCACTGATCGAGGTACAGATCCTCGCTTGCCCCGGGCCGCATGCCGACGCGGTTGTTCCACTGCTCGACGATCTGGGCGCGGACCTGGAACTCGGGGATGCGGCGGATCCAGGTCTCGATTCCTCCGAGTTCCCCGGGGGCGGCGTCGCCGGCCTTCGTCGCGGCGGAGGACTCGCCCTCGGCGACGCTGTTGCGGGCTCGTTCCCGCGCAACGGTTTCCCCTTCGAGCATGACAATGTCGAGATACAACTCGCTGCCTCGCTCGATGATGACGCCGTCCTGGCGGGCCGCGGCGCGGTAGGTGTTCGTGCCCTGGGCGACCCGTACCACCGCTTGCTCCGGCGGTACGATGTTGTTGAATTCGTCGAGCACCTCGATCTTGAAGAACTCGACGGTGACTGGAATCTCCGCGGTGACATACGGCGCCTGATAGGTTACCGCCACCCGTTCGTAGCTCCCCTCCTCGGCCAGTTCGTGCGAGCGGTCGTAGAGCGTGTCGAGCGCTTGCGTCCACTCCGGATCCGCCATCAGCGCGCGCAGGTGTTGCCACTCCTCGTCCGTCATCGCCTGGCGGGACGTGAACACGAGCCCCTCCCCCTGCTGGCTCAGCTTCGTGCCGCTCAAGTCGGGGACGAAGTCGGTGAGGGCGTGAACGTCGAGCGGGGCGCGGGCGACAATGCGCGGCGCCTGCGTTTCGTAGGGACCCTCGCTTCGGTGGAAGCTCACCTCGCCGAGCGTCACCTGGTAGGCGTAGGCGGAGTTGAGCACCTGCTCCATCGCCTCTCCGGTGACGATCGTGTCGCGGAACTCGAAGCTGTAGTCGTGGCCCATCTCCTCGCTGCGGATGCGGGCGATGTCCTCTTCGTGCTCGAGCAGGAACTCTTGCAGCGCGCGCACGAACGCCTCGAGCGAATCCGTGGGAACGCCCACCGGGCGGATGTCGTCGAAGCGGCCGAGCGTGTCGACTTGGCGGCGCACCGTATTGGTGACCGCCTCCAGCTGGCGCCGGGAGAGGTACTGGGCGGTACTCGGTTCGACGTAGGTGTCGAAGTAGGTCATGCCGCGCCGTTGAAATTCTTCGCGCAAGTCGGGGCCGTCGGTGACACGTTGCTGCGCCTCCAGCGTGGCAAGCGGCGCAAGCACGGCGGCAACCAAGAGCAGGCCGATGAGCGACCGCGACAGGCACGTCTCAACAACAAGCGCCCTTGACGGCCTCGCAACGGAAAGTGCGGACAACATCGAGCGTTCCTACACGGGGGAGGGAAAGGTGCCAGGCACGCTGGCGGAGCCCGTACTCAAGAGACGGGGCGTCCTTGGAACGTGCTGTATAGCATCCGAGGGAGGAGAAGGTTCACGCGGAGCCTACAACGCCCCCTCTTTGCCGTCGAGGGTCTGATACGCCCGCCGCGCATCTCTAATTTGTGGAAACGTGGCGGCCAAGCCGACAGGCTTCGCCCGTGGGTCGAAATGCCCGTGACGAGTGCGACCCACGGGCAATGCCCCACCTCGTCAGCCGCGAGCAACAAGGACGCGAGTCTCGGCCAACATTGGTCTTGCAACCAAACCGACTGCCCCCCGACGTGCCCACGGTGTGCACGGCGCTCACGAGGATGTATAAGGGCCGGGCATGGCGAGGACAGCGTTCGCCTGTGCGAACCCCTGTGGTACGTGCCCCTTGCACCCCTACGGCAGAAGCAATGCTCTTTCGTTTGGCCTGGCGCAGTCTCTGGCGACACCGACGGCGTACCGTGTTGACCGTGTTCGCGATCAGCATGGGGCTTGCACTGGCGATTTTTTTCATCTCGCTCGAAGAGGGCGCGTATGATCAAGTCATTGCCGACGCGGTGCGCATCGAGGCCGGACACATTGTCGTCGAGCATCCCGAGTATCTCGACGCGCCGTCACACGAACTCACGGTACGTCCGACGGTCTACGAGCGGCTCGACGGGTGGCTCGGGCCACACCGCGATGTCGTCGTCGTGCGGCCCGTCGTCTTGACGCAGGGCCTTGCAACCACCGCACACGGCACCAAAGGTGTGGCCCTCTACGGCGTCGACCCCGAGCGGGAGAAACAAGCCCGTTCCCCGCTGGCCCGGCCGGAGAATCTCGTGGCCGGCGAGTATTTTCAGCGGTCCGACGAGCCCCGGGCGCTCGTGGGTGCGGAGCTTGCCGAGGAACTCGAACTCGACGTCGGCCGGCGACTCAACCTCACGGCAAGCAACGTGGCGGGGGAGACGCAACAGTTGCGCTTCGAGATTGCCGGTATCTTCGCTTCCGGCTCGAGTGAGATCGACGGACATATTGTGCAGATTCCGATCGAAACCGCCCGCGAACTCCTCGGTCTGCGCGACGGCGAAACGCACCGCGTCGGCATGATCCTCACCGGGATCGACGCGATCGACACCGTCCTCGCCGAGTCCGAGCGGGCACTCACCGGTGTCGACGCCGAGGTGGCGACACGAACGTGGCAGGAAGTGATGCCCGAGCTGTGGGCGTTCATGCAAGTTGACGCGGGCGGAACCTGGATCATGCAGGCCATTGTGATCGGCCTGCTCCTGTTCATCATTTTCAATACGCTGTACATGAGTGTGATGGAGCGCGAACGAGAGTTCGCCGTGCTTTACGCGCTCGGCACGCCGCGGCGGCGTCTACTCAAGCAGGTGATTGCCGAGTCGATGTGGGTCGGTCTGTTGAGCGTGTCGATCGGTGTGGCGCTTGGCTACGGCGTGAGCGAGTACTTCCGCGCGGTCGGCTTCGATTTCTCGGTGCTCTTCGGCGAAGACATCACCATTTCCGGCTTCTTCTTCGACCCCATGGTATATCCCAACGCCCGTCCCTACACGTTGATCGCGCTGGGTGGCGGCGTCTTTCTCGCAACCCTGGTCATGGGGCTTTTGCCTGCGCGTCGCGCCACCAACGTAAACATTGCCGACACGCTCCGCAGCGCCGCCTAACGCGCCCGGCTCAGCGGGTGCGACAAGTGATCTTTTGTAGCCAACGTCGAGGCGCGGCCATTCCTGTTACGGACTCACCTCGCGACGCTCCCACGTACCGTCGCTTGCACGGCGCGTCTCCAGCGCACGCTGATGCGGTCCCGGCTCGCACAGGCGCAGCCAATCCACTCGCTGCGGAGCCAGCACGAGCACGGCGAACGTATCCGGCGGCGGCGCCTGCGCACTCACCGCCACTTCGCCCGCGTGTTCCGCGCGGTGTTCCGCGTCCCCCGGGGCCGAACGGGGCATTCCCGGAGGGGGCCAGGCGAACATCTTCCGTGTCGCCGCCGAAAGGGAGCGCCACAAGTCGCGGCGCACCTCGGCCAGCGCACCCGTACCCGGCCGTTGCGCGTCGAGTACCGCAAGCGAACCGGCAATCCGAAACTGCTCCCGTACCGACTGCCAGTACCAGCAAAGCTCCGCCCACGCGCCGAGCCGCGCCTCGGCAACCTTGCCACTCTCACGGTGCGCCACCACACAAATCCCTTCGCCGGCGACAAGCCCCACGCCGTCCTGTGTGCCGTCGACTTCGAGAAATCCACGCACGACGACCATCCGGTTGGCAGCACCGGCGACATCCGCCCGTGTCGTCGCCAGCGCGGCGAACCATGCCTCCGGTGTCGTTGCCGTCTCCATCAGCGCACGAATGTCTCGAGTCCACTGCGCCATCTCGTCGTCCTCGGCGGTCGTTGGGTGGCTGTGACGCGCGGCAACAGGTGCCCACCT
>SKZP01000526.1 GCA_007127275.1 Planctomycetota bacterium | reverse complement strand
GAGGCCGGCGCGGCGAGCTCCGTGGCCGCAGGCGCATGGGGTGCCGCCCCGGAGGGCTCGCCTGCGGCGGATTGGCGGCGCGCGGCGCAAGCGTCGCGCGAGCTTTGCCTGCGAAACGAGGCGTCGTCGGCCCAGCCAGTCGCAAGCCGCATCCCCGAAATCCCCTCCACGTTCGCTTCCTTTTCCAAACGAGGTGACGAGGAAGACCGCGAAAACAGCGACAACGAGGAAGACAACGAAAACGAGGAAGGCGACGGAGACGAAGAGGCCGAGGAAGAGTCAACCGCCGTCTCCCTCGACCGGATCAGCGTCCGCTTGCCCGGCGCCTGGGAGCGCGTCGTCGACGAGGACGAAATGATCCTTCTTGGCAACAAGTCCCTCGCTAACGAGCCGGTGGTGTTGTTCATCGGTGGCATGCGGCACACCGGCTTGCGAACCCTCGACGACGTTCTGATGAGCGGCGTCGAGGGCTTCGAAGCCGATCTCGGTGGCGAGGTGCTGCACAGCTGGGACGAACCGACTCGCGGACAGATACCCGCGATGCAGCTTCCGTTTGCGGCGATTATGCGCGTCGTTCGGTTATCCGAGGACGACGTGCGGATCATGCTGAGCGCCGTTTTCAGCGTGGGCGCCCACGTTCAATTCGTGACACTTCAATGCTCGTCCGAAGCGGCGCTCGAATCCGCCGTCGCACCGACGTTCGAGGCGTTCGACGACGCCGAGATTTCCCTGCCTTCCCCAACGGGCGACCCCGTGCAGGAGCCGAGGACGCACAAACGCTTCGCCTGGCAACTGAGCATCCCCGGCACGTGGCGCGATGTCGACCACCGCACACGGGGCCGGCAGCCATACAACGTTGTCCATTGGGACACCACCATCCAGGTGCCCAGGATCATGAACCCGGAAGAGCACACCACCGATGATCTGCGAATCACCGGCACCTGGCTGGCAAGTATCCCGGACGACTACGTGTATGCGTTGTATCGATCCATCTGGCCCAGCGGTTCTCGGCGTAGACCGGCGAACCTTCGTGTCCTCGACGCCCAGCTGGACGACGGCACCGTCTTGGTCTACCTCGCCGTGGACCGTTACCGGGTCAATCGTCACGGTGAACTTAGTAGTTGGCAATCGTATCGGTGCGCCTTGATGCTTGTGCACCCGGGAATGGGGACATTCATCTTGCACGGCCACGTCGACCCGCGTTCGTTTCGTCGGTCGTATTCGGAGGAGCTTGACCGCGTCTTGAAGGAGGAGATGTGGCCGGCGGCACTCTCCCTGCGCTGGCTGGCGGACGACTTGACCGAGTCTGCCGAGGCGGTGAGTTGGCTCGAAGAGAAAAAGACGTTCTCGTATTCGTGGGAGTGGATCCGCCACTTCGGGCAGGGCTCTACCATCGTCAGCTACCGCAACCGCAGGTGGAAGTTCCACCCCGAGGGCCAACTCGAGATTGAACTCGACGATGGGAACACGTTCGGGAACTTCAGCAACCAGCGCTACGGGTACGACTACCGGGGGGTTTACGGGCTTTACAACTTCCGCTCCTCCATGTCGTGGGGCTTCGACGAGATCCCCGAAGGGCGATCCAGGTACCGGGTGTTCAAGGACACCAAAGCGGACGACTGGCTTTGGTTGTACGCCTACCACGCCGACGGAGCGACGACGCTGCATACCCTCCGCATCGGGGAGTCGTTCGCCATCGACGGCTTGCGCGACGGCGCAGTCATTCGCGACCACTGAACGGCGACCAGGCCTCCTTAGGCGACGCCATACCGGCGCTTCACCGCTGGTACAAGGTACTCGGCAAAGGCCGTGTGCAGGTCATGCTTCGGTGCGAAGCCCCATTCGGTGCGCGCCGCGGTGGTGTCCACGTCGGCGGGCCAACTGTCGACCATGGCCTGGCGCTTCGGATGCGGCTCGAAGGTGATCCGCGCCTGCGGAAAAAACTCGCGCACCAACTCCGCAAAGCCCTCGGCCCGCGGGGCGAAGGCGCCGAGGTTGTAGACGCAGTGGCGCAGCGACTCCCGCGGTGCGTGCGCCAACGTCAGCGTCGCCTCGATCGCATCCGGCATGGTCATGAACGGGATGCGCGCATCTTCCCGCACAAAGCAGGCATACGGCTCACCCTGCGCCGCGGCGTGCAACATCTCCGGGGCGTAGTCGCTCGTGCCGCCGCTCGGTACGGTGTGTGCGCTGATCAACCCCGGGTAGCGCACACAGCGAAAGTCCACCGGCGGCGGCGGCGGGGGCATCTCGATCTGGCGGTAGTGGCGCGAAAAGTAGCGCCCGAGGTGTTCGACGTAAAGCTTGTTGCAGCCATACATCGTCACCGGATCAAGAAACTGCGGCTCGCCCACGGCGCCGGCGCGCTCCTTCGTCGCGAGATCCGGCAAGCCATACACGGCAATCGAGGAGGGATACACGAACGTCACCGGCTCGCCATACCGGCGCGCCTGCTCGACGGCGAAGCGAAACAGGGTCATGGAGCCGTCGACGTTGATGCGGTGCGCCTGTTCCGGATCCCGCTCCGCGCGGGAACTCAACAGCGCCGCGAGGTGGTAGATGTGCGTGATGCGGTAGCGCTCGTGCAGCGGCTGCAGCAGCGTTGCGTCGCAGATGTCGCCGCGCAGCGTCTCGGCGCACATTGCCGCGTATTCCTCGGGCAACTCCCGGATATCGAGCCCGACGAGCGCCGTGGCCGCGTCGTCCTTCAACGCGTCCATCAAGCCGTGGCCGACCTCGCCGCCGGCTCCAGTAATCAGCACCGCCGGTTGCGCGGCCCGCGTTGCGGCAGCCGCAGCGTCGGCCGGCTCCTGCATCCTACGACGATCCGCCCCCGTCATCTGCAGCCATCCGTTCCCAGGGGGTGCGACCAACCAAGCAACCTCGCTCAGTGCGTTCCGCCATGCCCACCCCTAGTACCATACGGAAGCGTCCACTGGCATCGACTTTCGCCCAGGGACTGGGGCAAGCGCAGGGCGCCAGCCCTGCGAGGCGAACCCACGAGACGAATCCGCGAGACAAACTCGCGAGTTCCGTGTTTTGCCTCGCAGGGCTGGAACCTGCGCTCGCCTTGTTTCGGTGAAGCGTCTGGGAGACCGACACCGCCGGTGGCTTTGGGGGCTGCGCGAACTTGGCTGCGTTGTGCCGCGCGTTCGCTACTTGCCGTTGCCGCTTGAGCGTTGGGCGAGAGCGGATTCGCGGTTCGCCCCTTGGGCGGCGGCCACCGTTTGCGCCACCTTCGTTTGCAGGCCGTCGTGGCCGCCCATGGCGCGCAAGCCGAAGATTGCTTGCTTGCCGACGAAGTAGAGGGTTCCGTCTTGGTTGATCGCGGTGCCGAGAAACTCGTCGAGCGGGATTGTCTGCTGTGGCTGCCTGAGTGGGCCGACGAAGTAGCGAATACCCTCGCAACCGACGTCGACGCGCCGGCGATGAAACCCCGAGAGCCGGTACCCCCCTACGCCGACGAGGATGGCGGCAAGCGTGACGAGCGAGCCGTGAAGCAACGCCGCGCCGCCGGGACTGGAGCCGATCGCACCGCCAATGAACAGCGTGATCAGCGCGACGACGGCGGCGAGGCCGCTCACCAGTGTGTCGATGCGCCATTCCGAGCGCAGCGTCAGTGTACCGTTTTCGTCCTCGAAGCTACCGTCCGGTTCCTTGAACAACGGCAGTGATTGCAACCAGCCGCGCCTCGACTGCGCCGCCGCAATCTGCAGGGGCTCACCACCGCCTCCCTCGATGCGCCGTGGCTCGTCGTTGGTCGCATCAATCACCGGCAGGTCGAGCCAGTGTGCGAGCCGATAAACTGTGCGCACCGTATCGGCGGCAACGTTCGGTGCAAGGGGCAGTTGGGTCAAGCCGTCGAGGCCGAGTCGATCGAGGTTCGCGATGTCGCGCCAGACGTTCAAGGTGCGTCGGGCAGTCGCAGTGACCGACGGTTCCAGCGCGCCGATCGGCTCGAGGAGCAGCACGGGGGCCCAATATTCGTAGCGGATACGGTCGGTGGACGTGTGGGACCCGATCCAATGCTGCACGGCGATGCCGCGGATCTCCTCGAACGAGACGGGTCGCGCCGCCACGCCGTAGAGGGCCTCGTTCGGAAAGTCGGCAATCACCCGCACATTGTGGCGCCACAGAAAGACCGCCGCCGAGCCAAAGCCCACGATGAGCGCACCGAGAAGGATATGAAGAACCGCCGTTCCGTCCACGGAGAACCCGAGCGTCACGGCGAGCAGGACGAGGTAAAGCACGGCAAGAACTGCGACAATCCCCGAAAGGGCGCGCACCATCCGAGTCGACGGGCCGCGGGCGAGCTCCACCTTGCCGGGCGGACGGCGCACGGCGAATGCTTGCGTCGACGTCATTGCAGGCTCGATCGGGGTAGATGTCACTGGGTGCGCTCCTGTGGCTCAACGCGCAATCACCGCCCCGAGTAACCGCCTCGCAAGGTAGGCGAACCGGGCGCACGGGTTCTGGCAAACGTGGCGAAAGCGCCGGGCAGCCCGGATGACGGACTTTGAGGGAACGTTCAGGGGTTCCGGCCAGAGAGTGCCGGCACAATCTTCACCAACCGGGCGCACGCGGCCATCCGCGGTCGCACCGGCGGCATTGACGCGACACGGGGGCGAAGGAACACTACGCCCCGCCCGTTCACTCGCACCGCTGACGAAACTTGCCGGTTCGAAGGTACGCAATATGGCCATGCACATGCTGGCACCCCGGGTTCGCGACGCGGCGACCAAGCACCTTGAGCAAGGGGGGCAGACACCGTTTGTCGTCGTCGACCTCGAGGAAGCGGCCCGCAGCTACGCGCAGTTCCGCAAGATGCTGCCGCGCGTGCGCCCCTTTTATGCGGTCAAGGCGAACCCCGACCGGCCACTGTTGCACCTGTTGAGCGGGCTCGGCGCCGGCTTCGACGTGGCCAGCGTCGGCGAGATCGCCTCCCTCGTGGATGCGCCGCCGGAGGGCGGCCTCGGTATCGAGCCCGAGCGCCTGATCTACGCCAACCCGGTCAAGCCGCCGCGTGGCGTGGCCGCGGCGCTCGAGCGGGGCGTGCGCCTGTTTACCGCGGACTGCCGCGAAGAGCTCGACAAGCTCGAACGCGTCGCCTCGCAGGCCGGCCTCACCGAGCCGGTCGAGGTGCTCGTGCGCATGTGGGTGCCGAACTTCGGCAGTGTCGTCGACCTTTCGAGCAAGTTCGGCGCGGACACGGACGAGATTCTTGCGCTCTTCCGCCACGCGCGGACGTCGTGCCCGCGGCTTGCCCTGCGAGGCCTCGCCTTTCACGTCGGCAGCCAGTGCATCAACCCGGCGAACTACCTCAAGGCCACCCAGCTCGCGCTCGACGCGCTGACCGCACTACGCAACGAGGGCTTTGCGCCGGACATGCTCGACATTGGCGGCGGCTTCCCCGTCAACTACACGTTGCGCGTCAGCTACGTCGAGGACGTGCTGCAGGCGGTCGCCGACTCGTTGGCGCGGGTGCCCGACGACGTCGAGGTAATTGCCGAGCCCGGCCGTACCTTTTGCGCAACCAGCGCCACGCTGTTCACCACCGTCGTCGGCCGCACCGAGCGCAACGGCCGGCCGTGGTACTTCATCGACGACTCGATCTACCAGACCTTTTCCGGCAAGATTTACGACTTCATCGACTACGAGTTCTTCCCGCTTCATGCCGAGGTGCACCCGGCGATGGAGGTCACCGTTGCCGGCTGCTCCTGCGACGGCCACGACGTGATCAGCCGCCAGGCGCTGCTACCGAGTAAGCTGCCCGAGGGGGCCATCTTGTATGCGCCGAACATCGGCGCCTACACCACCGCCAGCTCGTCGAGCTTCAACGGTTTCGAACCGGCCACGCGCATCTTCCTCGAGGCACAGTCGCACCTTGAAACGGAGCAGCAAACGGAGCAGCGCCGCTGACAGCGCCCACCCAAACCACACCGACCGACCACGACCGTAGGGCGGGTCTCCGCGCGAGTACGACGACACGCATTTCCGTGGCACGGCTTGTAGGCCGTCAAGAGTGAATCCGCGGCGGAGGCGTCACGTTTTTCGTGGGCTTTTCTTGTCTCTCGTGCTGCGCTAGACTGGCGTCGTTTCATTGACCGTTTCGTCTGTTCCATTGCCAGGTGACGAATGTCGTTGGGTGTATGGGAACGTTGGATAGCGGCTGCGCGCGTGCGTGGTGCAACGGTGTTGTCGCTTGCTTGTGCGACGGCGGTGCTCTGGCTTGCCGCGGCCGTGCCGGTGTTTGCCGAGCGAGGCGGCGAGCGTGTCAACCAGGAGGGCAACGTTGCCGAGGAGGAGGAGGACGAGCCCCGGTACATCGACGACGGGGACGTGCGGCGCTGGCACGTGGACCGTTTCTTCGCGTATCTCGAATCCTCGCAACGGCTTCGCAACCTTGACGCGTTCATCCACACCAACGGCTGGCTGTACCGGCTGCGGCGTGCGCTCGGGCCGCTTGGCGCGAGGCAGGACGAGGCGGAGGTTGGCGAGTATCGGTTCCGGTCGTTTCTGACGCCGGGGCCGGATCCGCTGGACCGCGTGCGCCGTGCACCGTTCGACCTGGCGGAAACGCTGCGCCGCACCTACCGCCGCAGTGACGTGCGCTGCCTGGGTGCGGTGTCCGAGATGCGGTTGCGCTACCGGGTCGTACCTCGTCGGGGTGAGCGCCGCGAGATCGAGGTGGTGCTCGTGCAAACGCAACGCGGTGGCTACACCATTGGCGAGATTCGCGACCCGGCATTGCGCTTCTGCCTCTTGGAGCGGCGCGTCGAAGGGTCGACGAGTTCCGACACGGACTCAGGCGACAAGGAATCCGCCGACGAGCGCACGTCCGGCAACGACAAGGAACACGGAGACGAAGAGCCGCAATGGGAGTATTGGCTCGCCTCCCCACAGGAGGCGCTTTCCGCGGTGCAGCACGGTGTACGGCCTGCCGCGGCACAACCGGTGCTCGAAGAGGTGATGGAAGATCGCATGGGGCTCATTCCCCCGCGGCGTCGCCCGGCGG
>SKZP01000281.1 GCA_007127275.1 Planctomycetota bacterium | reverse complement strand
GACCAAGTCGGTGGAGAAGTCGAGGCGACCGACCTGGTTTTGCCAATACCCGTCGCGGTAGTCATTGATGTCTATGCCGGCGACCGTTTCGGGTCGTGCCGGCTCGCCGATCGTGCCCGCCCCGCGGTGATCGCCGGTGGCGACAAAGGTCGCGCCGAAGCGCACCCATACACGGTCGCCGGACTCTGGGTCCCTGACGTGGAAGTACTTGGTGATATGCACATTGGCGTTGCCGAAGTGGGGCGTGCGCGGATCGGTCGGCGTGATGCTGCGCACCTCGACGAGCGGGCGGTTGTGGAGAAAGACGCGCTGCTCCTCAAGGTACTCGCTCGTGTCGAAAAGGATCTCTTCGGTGGCGTAGACGTAGGTTTCGTTCTCGAGAATCTCGTACTCGCCCGTCTGACGGTCTTCTTCGTATCCTGTGCCGCGTGCTTCGCGTTCCGGATAGTCGATTGTGATTACCTCGCCGGCGTAGGCGATCTCGACGATCTCGGCTTCTTCTCCGCCGATCTCGGCTTCTTCCTCGCCGAACTCCTCCAGTCGCGAGAGCGAGACCCCATATTCGCGGGCGCGACCGGTGCGACTCAGCGGTGGATAGGCGAGGCCGACGTGATAGAAGCGGATCGAATAGCGGTATTCCGTTTTGGGTTCGATGTCTTGGTCGATGAATTCGCCGTTGAACGCGCGCAGCGGCCAGCCGTCGTAACGCTCGGACGTAATCGGCGTAAGCAGCGTGCGGGTGTCCTCGGGGTCGTTTACCTCCCAGCGCCAAATCTGCACGCGCACATAGCGCTGTTCCACGGTATCCTCGGAGGGACGCGGATCATCCCAGACGAGTTGTACCCCGGCGAGCGACTGTGAACGGACGTGCACGTTCGTCGGCATGGGTACGGTAAGACGTTGTCCGGCCGGAGTCGCCTCGACGAAGAGGCCCTGGCCACGGACCTGCGAGACGCCGTGCTCTTCGAAGTTGTCTTCCTCCTGCTGTCCCTCGGGATTGCCGCGATAGCTTACCTCGCGCCCCTGGTTGTCAATGGAGCGCACGAGCACCCCGTAGCGAACGTTGTCGGTCAGGCCTCCGATATCGTAGCGAATCCACTCCGAGCCGTCCTCGTCGGTCTCCCGATGGCGGCTCGGATCGACGCGGTGCTCGCCCGGACCGCTACTGACGGAATCGGGGCGGTGCGGCACCGGCTCCCATCCGTCATCTCCCAGGTCCCATACGATGACCCGGTACGCGGAGGTATCGCCATGCCCGGAGGGGCGCCACCGCAGTTGTATCTCCTGGTTGATCGCTTCGAGGAGTTCGAGGTTGTGGGCGGGAGCCCCCTTTTGCCCCTCGAAGTTGACGGAGAAGTTCAGCCCCGGTCGCGGAGATTCGACGTGCCGTTCGTCCAATTCGCTCGGCGTGCGCCGGTGCACTCGCGGCAGCTGGCTGGCGACGCGGTCCCGGATCTCGCGCCGCGTCGGTTGCTCCCCGTCGTCGCGATCAAGTTGCGATTGCAGCCGATCGACGTCTTCCTCGAACTCCGACAATGAAAGGCTCCCACTTCGCGGCCCGTGGATCATCAGGATCACGTAAACGAGCGCCAACAGGCTGGCAAGGATGTAGCCCGCCTTGTCCCCGTGCTGAGCGGCGAGCATCGGTAGGTTGAGTTGCTTGGCCATCGATCGTTCTCCAGGGCAGGGGACGCACTAGTCTTGGTTTTCTTCGGGTCGTACCTGTTCCGCGACGAGGCGCAGCGCTTGCTCGCTCAATCGGTACTCGGTATACGGATCGAGGGTCATCGGGCCGTGATCGGTTTCCACCGTCATTTCAAAGGGTACGTAGACCGGCTTGAACGGCGTGGTGACGTTCTCGAAGAAGTCGCAATCCGCTCCCTCGGCACCCTCCTCGATCGTCCCGCGCTTGAGCATTTCCACGACGTCGTCGGTGCTCAACTCGAGACGATCCCAGAAGCGCACGGCCTCGCTCTCCGGATCGTGCAGGAAGTCGATCGCCTCGCCGAAGATCACGATGTTGAGGTAGCTCGGCTCGGGCCCGAGAGCAGCGCGCAGTCGCTCGTACATATCCTCGATCATCCGGTCGCGAAACCGCTCTTCATTGGCGGCGACGGCCCGATCCATTGCGATGCGACGCTCCTCCTCGTCCGCAATGCGCTCTATTCGGCGCAGCGTCCGCTGGTCGAGCGGCGGGGCGATGACCCGGCCGTTGTCCTCGTTCCAGTGTTGCTCGCTCGCTTCCTCGATTACATCGAGGAAGATCGCCTGGGCGACTTCGTTTCGGTCGAGGCGCACGGAAAACTCCTCGGGGATCGGACCGGTCTGGACGTTGTGCGTAAGCCGGTCGAAGCGCAGCCCGATTCGGTTCGTGCTCGACGGATCGCCCGGGTTGCGGGCTTGTCCGAGGTTGATCACGTCGATTTCTCGTTCGTTCGATTCGTAGATCTCCTCGAGCTCGCTGTAGCTGAGGATCTCGTCGACGGGACTTTCGTAAAGCGCGAAGATCAGCCGCGGCCACACCTCGACGCTTGCCCGCAGGGACAGCTCGAAGGGAATCCCCTGATAGAGGCCGCGCCCGCCGTCGTCCCGCACACCCGGCAGTTGCAGCCGATCGACCTGAAAGTACGGCCTCTCTCCTGTCTCGTTCTCGACGGCGTGAGTCACCTCGCGCATGATTTGCATCAGTTCGAAGAGCACCCAGAACTGCTTGCGGTTCAACTCGATTTGCTCGCGGCTCTCGATCCACGGCAACCCGTTGTCCTGCCCTTCCTGGGGGCGCTCGAACGGCCGGAGCGGCACGCGGATGTCACCGTCCTCGACGGGGACGGGGCGGAGAAAGCCCTCGATGCCGTCTTCCGGATCGCCATAGAGAGTCTGCATCTCTTCGAGATAGGAGCGTACCTGGGCGCGGTACGAACCGACGGATCCCATATTGGCGCCGGGAACGTCGTAGGTCAAAAGCGGCCGGCCCCATTCCAGGTAGAGGCGATAGAGTTCGTAGAGTTCGCGCAGGGCTTCGGAGCGTTGTTCCTCGCGCAGCCGCACGTGCCCCGCATTCGGGACTCTCCGTACCTGGCTCTCGACCCGTTCGATCGCTTGCTCATCGATTTCGAGCAGATCCTGTGAGGATGTTTCGCGCGCGGGGGCCGTAACCATCATGTAGACGAGGACCGACAGGGCCACGCCGCCGATGAGCGTGAGCAGCAGGCGATGCTCCTTCAAAGCGTCCATGGGTTCTTCCTCGAAGTTGGGGGCGAGTGGGATTGTCGTGGTTCGCGTAATGGATGTCGTGGCGGGGCCGCGTTACGGCGTCGGCGCGAAGATGCGCGACTCTTCGGTAATCTCGAGCTCGGCGCGCGGATCGGCCGGTACGAAGCGCAAACGGCCCTGACCGTCGAACGGCGGCTCCGGTTCAACCTCGTCCACCGCGAGCCGCAGCTCCGTTCCCGAGGTGACCTCCCCCTCCTCGTCGCTTAGCAAAAAGGGTTGGCTACGCAACTGATCGGCCGTAAAGGCTTCGAGTCGACTGCGAAAGCCCTGCGGGAAGTGTGCGACAACCTCCTCGCCGACTCGGGCGACCTCGCGCCCGATTCCTGGCTCGGTGGCACGAATGATGCCGACGAGCTGCACCTGCCAATACCGATTCAGCGTCAACTCGTCGTCAAATCCCCCGAAGTCTGCGCCGGTCAGTTGCTCCAGCGTCGATCCCCGAAACGGATCGACCTGATCGGCGCGCGTATTGGCGATGGCCGCGAAGGTGAGGTTTTCGCGCCCCGCGATTCGTTCGCCGACTTTCGCTTCGAGTTGTTCTTCGAGCAGGTCGTCGATCTGTTGGAGCATATCCGGGGCATCGTCCCAGTTGTCGATCGGCAAGGCGAGATCCAGCTGCAGCGCACCGACCCGCTCTTGGTAAAAGGCGGTGAACGCCCCGTCGTCCCGCGGGAAGGTGACGCGTGTCGTATCGAATTGCAGGGCCTCGCGGCCGGGTTCAACTCCGTAAGTCTCGATCTCCTCGATGAACGCCCGGTCGAGTTGATCGCTTACCGGACCGATCGAGAGAAAGATTGGTTGCCGGCGAGCCACAGGCGGGGCAATCCGCCCGAGATCGCTCAGGCGAATCTCATCCTCGTCCTCCTCGGCGAACCTGTTGAAATAGAGGTCGAGCGCCTGCACGGAGTTGCCGAGGGCTTGCCGCCATTGACGCCGAGTGAGCGTCGCACGGCTGGAAAAATCGCTCGCGTCGATCCGGGCAACCGAGTTGCGTGTGGAGAGTTCGTTTTCGATGGCGGCGGTGTCGTTGGCCACGTCACGAAGTGCGTCCTCGAGCAGCATGGCGACTTCGTAGCCGTCGAAATCCGAGCTGTAGCGCGTCATCTCCGCAAGGATCGGATCGAGCGGCCGCACCGCGTCGTGCTGGTTTTGTTGCGAGGTAGCCGCGGCGCTGACGCTGCGCAACGAGGCGGAGGCTCGCTGCGCCTCTTCGGGATTGCCGAGATTGAACAGCGGCAAAATCGCGGCGAGCACCATGACCATCGCCGCGGCGGCGACGAACTTGAACTTTTGCTGTACGAGGCTGCCGACCTTGATCTCGGGCGGCACGAGGTTGACCCGGTTTTCCGCGGCGTCGGCCGCCTGAATGGCAAGGCCCAGCGCCACGCCGAGCGTGGCGATGTTGTCCTGCAGCGTCGCCGGATTGGCTTCGCGGCCGAGCTTGAGCTTTTTCAGGTGGGTCAGCTTGTCGACGCGGTGCTGCAGTTGCTGCTCGAAGAATTTCTTCAGCCCCAAGAGGTGCGAGCCCGCCCCCATCAGCAGCATATAATTGAGCTTCACCTTGGGGTGCTGGCTCTTATAGAAGCCGATCGAGCGGTTGATCTCGGAGAGCAGTTCGCGCAAGGCGGGCTTCATCACCCCAAAGATCTTCTGCGCCTGCTTCGACTTCGCCGCCTTGACCTTGAGCTTTTCCGCCTCTTCGGCGGGGATCTTGAAGCGTTGCTTCAAAGCCTTGGTGATGTTCGCGCCGCCGTTGGGCACGGTACGAATCCAGATCTTGTTCTCGTCGATCACGACGACGTCGGTGTTGTCGGCGCCGATGTCGACGACGATCCCCGACTTCGGGAACTTCTGGTCGTACTTGATGAAGTTGTAGATCGCCAGCGGCGCGACCTGGATGCCGGTGACCGTCAACTGCGCCGCTTCCATCAGCTGCAGATAGGTGTTGACGATCTCTTTGCGCACGACGAACAGCGAGACCTGCACCTCCTGGCCGGCCTCCGGCTTGCGGTCGACGAGCTGGTAGTCCCAGATCGTGTCGTCGAGCGAGATCGGCATCTGCTGCTGCGCCTCGAACTTCACCGTCTCGCGGAACTTGCTCGGATCAAGCAGCGTGACGCTGATCAGCTTGTTGAGCGTCTGATGACCGGGGATCGAAATGTAGATGGGCTCGGTCTTTTTGATGTCTTTATTGTCACGCAGCGTCTCCAGTGCCGTCTGCAGTCGCTCCTCGCGACTCTGCTCAAGATCCGGATCCTCGGGTGGCACCTCAACGACGTCCAGGTCGTTGATTTCGAGCCCTTCCTTGCCGACAAGCATCTTGACGGCCTTGACCGAGTGGGTGCCGAGCTCGATGCCCCATACTTTTTTGGACATGATTACTTCCCTCTGTCCGGTACATCCTGTCGGTTGCAGGGGTATTGGGGGACACCTCGTGCACGTGTGCGCCCGGCACATAACTCGCCGCGCGCTCGTCGCCTGCACGCCCCGTCGGGCAGGCGCCGCGCACCAACATGCGCAACGGCACGCACACTCGCCGCTACGCGCTTGCCCCACCAAGCCGGTGACGATGCACCGGCTTACCGAACCGCGGCCACGGACTCGTAGCGCGGATCGGCTCGGGGATGGGGCCGGTCGCTCACCGACGAACCGCCGTACGGACACGCCTGCCGGGGCAGCGTCGACCGAAACGAGGTTGCCGATTCACGGCTTTCCGAATCCGAACCCAAGGGGAAGGGGGACGTCAAATTAGGTCGTGGAAGGGGGCGAAGTCGAATTCTAGGCGGGCCGCGGGAGGATGTCAACACGAAACAACGCCCGCCGAGCCTCGCAGCCTCTCCCCGTTGTGGAACGGTCGCTTAACTCGACAATGCGAAGTTTGGGCCCCTCCCCCGAGCCCTCGGACTTCGCCCGTGGGTCGCACAATACGCGAAGCGTGCCCGGCATTACAGGCCACCGCGCCGCAGGCATGCGTCCGCAGATGATTTTACAAGCCCACGGACTTCGCCCGGGGGACGGCACGTCGACACCGGTGAATTGCCGGCACTTTTCGGAAGCTGCGGGACGCCGCGCCGTTTGCGCCGAATTGGGGCGTGGACACCCGTATGATTGCCCGGCACGCGCCGGAAGTGTTCTGGTTTCGACCCACGCACGAAGTCCGTAGGCTTGGTGGGGTGCTTTGCGTGGGCTTGTGGCGGCTTGGTGCAGCGGTTATACCGGCTTGCCACGGTGATACTGACGCTACGCTTCAACCCACGGCTCTCTTATGGATGCGCGCTCGACCATCCCCGCTCCCACGCTTGCTGAAGGTGACACACTGCATGGCTTTCGGATCACCAAGGTCACGCCGGTCGAGGATATCTGTGCGCTCGTCTACGAAGCGACGCATGAGCGCACCGGTGCGCAGGTGGTACACATTCACTGCAACGACCCGGAGAACATGTTCTCCGTTGGTTTCCGCACGCCGCCGCCGGACTCTACGGGGATTGCGCACATTCTCGAGCACTGCGTGCTGGCCGGCTCCGAGCGGTATCCGGTGAAGGATGCGTTCAACGAGCTTTCGAAGCGCACGCTGAATACGTTTCTCAACGCAATGACCTGGCCGGACCGCACCGTCTATCCGGTCTGTTCCGCGGTTCGCGCCGACTACTTCAATCTTGCGCGCGTGTATGCGGACCTCGCCTTCAATCCGCAACTCAAGCCGAGCACCTTCCAGCAAGAGGGCCACCACCTCGAGTTCGCAAGCCCCGGCGACCCGGCAAGTGATCTAAAGAT
>SKZP01000571.1 GCA_007127275.1 Planctomycetota bacterium | reverse complement strand
CCGGGTGAGCACGGTGTTGTTGACCGACTCGGTGACGTAGTAGGCAAAGCCCAGCTCAAGCCAGGGGTCCGCTTGCAGCAGCAGCCGCGCGCACGCATTGAGTGCGGAGTCGGTTACGCCGGCGCGCGAGCGTCCCTCGGTATGCTGAATGGCTTCATTCCGCGCGAATGTCGTGCCGGTTGCCTGCTTGAGCTGTTCGCGGCGCGCCTCGGTCAAATCCGGCAGCTGTTCAATCAGGTATTGCCACTGTTGCTGCGTCTCGACGAACAAAAACACGTAGGTTTGGTCGTCCGGCCGGTTCATGCTCTCGCTGGGATTCTCGACGTCCATCGCCGCGTTGACGAAGCTGATCGCCAGTTCGAGGCGCGAGACCAAGTGGGCGAGTTGTTGCTGATTGTGGTGCGTCGAGGCGACGAGGACGCGGTCACTCTCCCGCTTGGTCAGGGCCCCGTCGAAGTATTGATCAAAGCGAGTGCTCGTCTGGCTGGGCTCGCCCGTCGGCGCCTCGTCACGCCAGCGTGCGAGCTTTTGCTGCAGGTCGCGCCCGTTCTCGGTAAGCCGGCGCAGCCCCTCTTCGTCCTGTTCGTGGTACCCCTCGCGGCTTGCCGGCGGCAGGCTCTCGAGTCCGCGCAGCGCCCGCAGCGCTTGAAGGTGCAGTCGCGGCTTCGCCGTTTCGAGGCCTTCCAGCAAGGGATAAATGGTGCGCTCGACACGTTCGTTGAGCCGTTCGCGTTCGCGCTCGAAACGGTTCAATCCACGACGGTATTGCCGGTGATCCTCATCATCCTCCGGCGGCGCCTCCCGTGGCCCCACCCATACGCCGCCGCGGCGCACGAAACCGAGGTCCTCGCGAAGCTCCTCATGGTCCGGCTCGAAGCGCAAGTAGGCCCGCTCCAAGTGCCACGCCGAGCCGGCAAGACCCATCTCCCGCGCGGTACTTGCCGTACCGCGAGCCCGGCGCACAATGCCGCTGGCGGCCCGCCGATACGCCTCGGCCACCTCGTCGGCCGCCCCGTTCTTGCTCGGCGACGCCGCAGCGCCCGAGGCTGCGACACGGTACCTATCCGACGCGCTGGCAAATGCCCCGGAAAGCCCGACGAGCAACGCAAGCACACCCAAACTCAAGCGAAGCGGCGGCGTCATCATCAGTACCACTCCCATTCACGTGCGCTCCGAAGCGCCAACTACCAGTAGCCCACAAAGGCACGATACGACAAACCACAAGGAGCGCAACGGTTTCGTTGCCGGGGACCGTTTGGTTATCAAGCCCACAGGTCTCACCCGTGGGTCGCACCCGGTACGGGTGTTACGAGCCACGGGCGGAGCGGGCGAAGCCCATGGGCTTGGCCGCCACATTTCCAACACCTTGAGATGCACGGGAGTGCGGGGGAGGGTTTGACCGGGTCCGAATGCGGCCCTATAGTGCGGGCGGCGTTGTGCGGTGTTTTTCTTTTTCGAGAGGCGATGGTGATGGATCAGACGCGGCCGGCGATTGCTGCGGTGGACCCGGTGGCGTTTGCGCCGGATGTGGTGGTGATCGGTGCGGGGCATGCCGGGATTGAGGCGGCGGCCGCGGCGGCGCGGCTGGGGTGCCGGGTGCTGGTGGTGACGCAGCGGTTGGATGCCGTTGGGCGGATGAGTTGCAACCCCTCGATTGGCGGGCTGGCGAAGGGGCAACTCGTGCGCGAGGTCGACGCCTTCGGCGGCTTGATGGGCAAGATTGCCGACGAGACCGGCGTGCAGTTCCGCATCCTAAACCAGAGCAAAGGCCCGGCGGTGCGGGCGCCCCGGGCGCAGGCCGACCGTGAGAAGTATGCCGTTGTCGCCGGGGAGATGCTCGCGGCGGTGGAGAACGTGGCGCTGCATCAGGCGGAGGTCGCCCGGCTCGTCGTCGAGGAGATCCCCGTGCACCGGCGCGTGGTGCGGGAAACGGCGTCGCGGCTCGTGGCGGTGGAGACGAGCGACGGTGTGCGGATTCCGTGCGGGGCGGTGATCCTCTGCGCCGGGACGTTCATGCGCGGGCTGCTGCACTGCGGCCGCGACAAGTCCCCCGGGGGGCGCCACGGCGACAAGCCCGCCTTCGACATCAGCGAGTTCCTGCAAAGCCACGGCTTCGACCTGCGCCGCCTGAAAACCGGTACCAGCCCGCGGATCGACCTCACCACCATCGACACCGCCGGCCTGGACCGCCAACCCGGCGACGAGCCGGCACAGCCGTTCAGCTTCGAGCGTGACCCGGCAACGTTCCGCCCGCGGCAACTGGAATGCTTCGTCACCCACACCACCCCGGCGACGCACGAGATCATCCGCGAGAACTTGCACCTTGCGCCGATGTACGCCGGCGAGATTGACGGCAGTGGCCCGCGGTACTGCCCGAGCATCGAGGACAAGGTGGTGCGCTTCGCCGACAAGGACTCGCACCAGGTGTTCGTCGAGCCGGAGGGGTTTGAGACGAACGTGACCTACCTCGCGGGGCTCTCGACGTCACTGCCGGCGGAGTTGCAACTGCCGCTGATTCGCACGTTGCCGGGCTTCGAGAAGGCGGAGATTCTACGGCCGGGGTATGCGGTCGAGTACGACTTCTTGCCTGCGTATCAGGTGGACCGCGGCCTGCAGGCGCACAAGATCGCCGGCTTCTTCCTTGCCGGGCAGATTTTGGGCACCAGCGGCTATGAGGAAGCGGCCGGCCAGGGCCTCATGGCGGGGCTCAACGCGGCGCTGTGGCTCGGCGGCCGGGCGGAGCCGTTTGCGCTGGGTCGCGACGAGGCCTACATCGGCGTGATGATCGACGACCTGATCACCAAGGTCCCGACGGAGCCCTACCGCATGTTCACCAGTCGCGCCGAGCACCGCCTGCTGCTGCGAGCGGACAACGCCGACCGTCGCTTGACGCCGCGCGCCGCGGAACTCGGTGCGGTGACTACGACACGAGCGCAAGCGGTGGCCGAGTTGGAGGCGCAGATCACCGCGGCCAAAGCGGCACTTGCGGCGGTGCGCGAAAAGGGGAAATCGCTGCTAGAGGTGCTGCGCCGGCCGGAGGTCACACTGAAGCAACTGCTCGAGCAGCACCCCACACTCCAGCAAAACACTGGCGTAACCTGGAGCGAGCGCGTCGTCGAGCAAGTGGAGATCGACGGCAAATACGCCGGCTACCTCGAAATCCAGCAGCAACACATCGAGCGCCACCGCGAGATGGAGACCACGCCAATCCCGCGCGACTTCGACTACGCAACCATAAACGGCCTACGCAACGAAGCCCGCGAACGTTTGAGCGCCGTGCGCCCGGACAACCTCGGCCAAGCGACGCGCATTGCCGGCGTCACCCCGAGCGACGTTGCCCAGGTAATGATCGCCCTGCGCACCGGCGACGCCGTCCCTGCCGCCGGCGCCTGATGGCAACCAAGGAGCCCCGCCGTGATCGAAAAAGTCCGCCTGCAGAACTACATGGGAATGCGAGACGTCGAAATCGACCTCGCCCCCTTCACAAACGGCGTCGTAAGTGCCGAGCGGATTGCCCTGGTATGTGAGGGTCCGGACGACTTTCGACGCGTGACCACGCTATTCGACCACCTGCTTGTGCGCGAAGTCGATTGGATCGAGACAAGCGTGCTGGATTCGTTTCGCACGTGGGATCCGGGCAGGCGGCACTCGTTACTCGGGTCGGCCCATGAGGTCGCCATTTGCGTTCATGTAGTGAGTGAGATTGCTACCACTTCCGTAAAAGGCGAACATGGGTCCCGGGTAGATTTGGATCCTGGCCGAAGCGCCTTGGTGAAACCAGGTTAAGTTGTGGTTCAGAATGCCCCACGCCCCGCCTGTGGTCCGCACGACCGCGAATCCATCAATAAAAGGGGTCAAGGCGCTATATGGGCCGCTGACAACCTCGCCTGCGCGATCCACGAGGTGGTAGGTACCGTCGCCACGAAGCAAGCGGCCATACCCCTCGGAAAAGCCGATAATCCCGACATAACTCAATTGGTATCGTTCGAGCTCACGCGTAATCAGGACGTTGCCTTCGAAGTCGTAGACCCGGTTCTCGTTTTCGTCGAGATCGAAGAGGCAAACCCGCCCCCCGCCGATGGCTCCCGGGTAAAATTGCGCGCGGGAGATTCCGAAGTCGGTCACCATTTCCCCGTCAACATTGATCAGCGTCGTTGATTCGCCTCGGACGTGCGCGATGGCGTGCTCATCCACGAAGTTCGACAACAGGTCATAACGCGGCTCCACCACGACGTTTCCATCCAAATCGATCACGCCGCGCTTGTCGTCTACTTGGAAAACCGCCCGGCCGTCATGGAACCTCCGCAGGCTCGTAAACTCGAACTCGGGGGCCACTTCATTCCCCTCGAAGTCGGTCAGCCAGGACTCCTCGGTGATGCGGTTGTAGGCGCGCAGGCGATCCGGGCCAATGACCGAACTCGAGAGGAACTCGGCAGCCGAGGGCGTGACCACCCATTCGCGGTCGCGATTGAACACGCTGATTCCTGATCGACCGGGTACGGACACTCGAAAGTACCCGTGCTCGGTCGGGAACCACGCGCGGGTAAACATGTGCTCAATGACCAAGTCGCCCGACGCATCGATGTAGCCCCACAGGTCGGACGAGGGGTCGTGCACTGGATAGAGGTACTGCGGCAACTCGCCCCGCCCGGGAATACGCGGAATTTCTGCGAGGGGCTCCAAGCGAACCATATGCACGAACCGATCGCGCTCAAAGGTGACGCCCAAGATTCGGCTCGAGCCTAGGTGCACGCCCAGCGGTCGCCCGGTGCCAACCTGCAGCCTGTGCTCGGGATTGCGACTCCCACTGCGGATATCTGACTGGGGCCACAGTTCGACGGTTCCGTTCTGATAGGCCACTGCGACGTTCCGGATAGCATACGAAACACTCACCACACCGCGGCGCAGACGCACCTCGCCCCTCTCTTGACCGGTTCGTGGGGCCAGCTTCTTTAGCGTGTTCCCGCGGGCACCGAGTGTGACCACACGGTCGCGCCCCGCAGCCATCATCCCGACACCGCGGCGGTGCGCCTCGACGGACCACCGCTCGTCGCCTTGCTCGGTCCATCCGCGCACGGTCCCGGTCTGATCCCCAGTAATCGGGACGCCCGCGTTCACGAGGGCCGTGACCGGCCGCGAATGCTCAAGAGAGATATTGCTTTCGGACAACCCGCGGCTCGTGACCTCAACCACGATTACGTTCGATTCCCGCTCGGCTGCAACCGCAATGCGTACAGCGTCGGCGCGAGGGCGACTAAACTTCGCCAGGCCCAGCACCTCACGGTTGAAGACGTTCAGGCTCGCCAGCTCGACAACCTCTTCGTCATTCTCTCTCGGCCCAAACAGCTTCAGTGAGCCGTTTTCGAATCCGACCACGAAATACTCCGGGCCATCCTCATGAAGCGATACTGCCTGTATTGCGGTCGCGCCTCGGCATTCGGCAATCTCCAGCGTCTCCGTGCGGGTTCGCACGGAGTACCGGCGCAGGGTCGTGCCCTCGCGCACAAAGAAATCTGCCCCGTTGCCGGATTGAAGCCAGTTGATGGTGGAGTCGTACTCCTCGCTGCTCCACTCGATGGGTACTTCTCCTTTCGCCACCTGCTTTGCAGCAGCCAACGAACTCGGTGGGTTTGCCGGCTGCCGCGCATCCAAGCCAAACGACCCGAAGAGTGTGACGACCAATACGGAAAAGAGCGCAATACGGACAACCATACTTGACCTTTCGTGCGTTGGCACCGTGACAGAGAAGGGCGAGGTCTAACGGGAGTGAAAGTGTATCGAATTGTGTCACGTGTCGCAACACCTTGCATTGGGCTGCCGCGATGCGGAGGTTGAAGTGCGGAGAGGTACGCCGCTCGTGAGCCTTGATTTACGGCCGCCTTGCACGTGTACCGTCGCTGTCGGCGGGCTTGGACGTCATTGAAAATTTGCGACGCTAGACTTCTGTGCCGTGGCCGCCGTGCTTCTGGGCGGACAGCATTGCGGGAGCACACCTATCCGACAGGCGGCGGCTACTGGCGGGGGCGGGGGTGGATGCCGTAGCGCTCGGCTAGGAGGGTGGTCCATTTGTCTTGGGCATTGAGGATGGTCTCGGATACTTCGCGTAGGACGCCGCCGCCGCCTTGGATGGGGCTGATGTGGTGGACGACCGCTTGGATTTCGGGGCGGGCGTCGGCGGGGCAGGCGGCGAAGCCGACGGCCTGGAGGAGGCGCGCATCCAACAGGTCGTCGCCGATGTAGGCGCACTCGGCTAGGGTGACGCCGTGGCGCTCGGCGATGCGCTCGGCTCTTGCCTGCTTGTCGTGCACGCCCTGGTGCACCTCGTCGATGTTCACCGAGCTTGCCCAGTGCAGCAGGGCGCGGGATTGGCGGCCGGTGATCAGGCCGGTGGGGATGCCGCAGAGGCGCAGGTTGACCGCGGCGGAGCCGTCGAGCACGTGGAAGGTTTTCGTTTCGATGCGGTGCTCGTCAACGGTGACGCGGCCGTCGGTGAGCACGCCGTCCACGTCGGTCAGCAACAAACGAATTGCTTCAAGGTTCATTGCACCCACCTTGTGCCGGTTTCGCTCAGGACTTCTCGCCGGTGCCGTCGGTGTCGTCGCCGTCGTCGCCGGCTTGCTCGGCAAGGTGCGCGAAGACTTTTCGTTCGTAGGGCTCGTATTCTTCGCGCCGGTCATGGATCTCGTCTTCGTAGAACTGAATGTATTGCGCCATGCCGACGAAGGTTCCGGCGTCGACGAGCTTGCTATGAATCTCCGCCCTAGAGCTGTCCTCGAAATCGGTGGCGGCCCCGAAGTTCTCGCGGAAGGACTCCTGCAGGGATTCGTAGCGCTGTACGTTCGCTGGTGTGGGCAGTATGCCGTGGAAACGAATGATGGAACGCGTCAGTTCCATGCGAATCGAGCCGACATCGTTGTGGAAGCCGTCGGCGAGGTCGTCGGCTACGTTGCATGCCTCGAGAAACTCGCCGAGCAGGATCAGTGCGGAGCCGGCGTGCGCATGCTCCAGCGGGTGCACCATATGCGTGCGGAACAAGTTGGACATCAGGAAGCGCTCGACATCCTGG
>SKZP01000081.1 GCA_007127275.1 Planctomycetota bacterium | reverse complement strand
CGTCCGCGCCGATCGTCGTAACCGTTTCGAACTGCTCGGTCAGGCTCGGCTCCGTTGCTTGCGTGGTCAGAAGCGGCACGCCGAACTCGTCGGTCACGGTGGCGATGTGGCGCGTCATCGTCGTGTACCCGAGGCTGATCACGGCAACGACGGGCGGTTGCTTGCCGAGCTGGTCCTCGAGGCGATTCAGCGAGCGCTCGGCGTTGTCGGGGTAGTAACTTACCCTGTCGTATTCGATCGTCACCGAGTCGTGCTCCCACCGCGGTGCCACGGCGAGCTCCAAGGCGGCGCGAATTTGCCGGCTCAACGAGTCGTGCTCCTTGACGACGAGGATTCGGACCGTGTTGTCGTTTTGCGTGCCGAAAAAGCCGCTGCTGGAGCCGATGAGGTAATGATCGACGAGGAAGTAGCCGCCGCCGAGTCCGCCGAGTATCACGCCGGCGATCAGCAAGATGCTCACGCTGCGCGAGAGAATCCGCATGATCTTCGACAGGATGCGCTTGCGTCGGGGCCGTGCGGACCATGCGTCGGTCTCCCCCTCTTTTCGCTCCGGCGGAGCGAAGATGCGCCGGTAGGTGCGCGGCTGCGAGGCGGAGCCGGAGGTCTGCATCTGCGAAGCCGGCGGTGGCGGCGGCGGTGGCGGCACGGCGGGGGCATTCGCCGCGACGTTCACGGGCGGGAAGACACTGGGTTGTCCGCTCGTTGATGTCGCGGCGTAGGCCGGGTTCTGGGACGGTGGCACCGGAGGCGGCGCGTATCCTTTCTCCTTCTCGTCGTCCATCAAGTCGACGATCGAATGGTCGGTGACGGCATCGAAGCCTTCGTCACCGGCGGGCAAGGCAACGAGGCGGGAGACCTCCATCTGCTCGCCGTCCTCGGCGGCAGTGACCACCGCTTGCTTGGCCGCCTCGTCAGAGTGCTCGCGGTGGTCGGTCATCGTTGCCGCCATGCTGCCGACGTCGTGGGCCGCGCTGGTGCCGGGAACGCCCCCGCGAGGAGGCTGCCCCGAGGCGAGCACACGCATCCGTTCGGCAAGCTTGGCAAGCGCACGCTTTGAGTCTCCCCCTCCGTTTCCAGGTTCATGCGTCGCCTGCCACCGCTCGAGCTCCTCCCTGGCAGCATCCGCAGTGGCCGGGCGCAACTCCCGGTCGCGCGAAAGCAACCTGTGGACAAGCTGCACCAACTCGTCGTCGAGATGAGATGCGACCGACTGGATCGGCGTCGCGTTGCCCTTGGCAACTTGGACGAGCAGCGTGCTGACCGACTGCGACGAATACGGAAGCTGCCCGGAGAGCAGATAGTAAAGCGTCACCCCCATCGCGTAGAGATCGGTGCGCGCGTCGACCGGCTTGCTCTCCCACTGCTCAATGGCCATGAAGCCGGGGGTGCCGAGCACTTGCCCGGGGCGCGTCATGCCGTCGCCGTCCGGGTCGAACTCCACAGTGCGGGCGAGGCCGAAGTCGGCGACCTTGACCACGCCGTCGGGGGCGAGCAACAAATTGTCCGGCTTGACGTCCCGGTGAATGATGCCGATCTCGTGCGCCGCCTGAAGGCCGAGCAGCGCCTGGCGCGCCGCCTCGACGGCGACACGCGGCTCGAGCCGCTTCTTCGGCGACAGCGCCACGGCTCGCTTGAGGGTGAAGCCGGGGACGTACTCCATCGCCATATAGGCGAGGCCGTCGACCTTGCCGGCGTTGTGCACGGCTACAACGTGCGGATCCTGGATGCGCGCGGCCTGCTTCGCCTCGTGAAAGAAGCGGCGCAGATACGACTCGTCGAGCGCCAAGGTCGGCGCAAGCACCTTCACCGCATACGGCAACTCGAGAAACGCATGGTCGGCCAGAAACACCGCGCCCATGCCGCCGCGGCCAAGAAAGTGGCGCAACCGGTAGTCCCCCAAGCGGCGACCCAGCAAATATTGAACGTCCATCGCCACCGTCCTCGGCTGCGAAAACTCGAACCCGCAAAGCCAGCCTAGCATCGGCGACGCACATACAGCAACGAGAGTGCCGAGCACGGGTATCGCGCCCTCGCCAACCGGTCGCCCCAGCTTCGCCGTGCCTCCCGTGCGCAACGCACCAATCAGCATAAGTTCGCGAACAGAGGCATGTGGTCTTTGCTCCGCCAGCCCTGCGAGGAGAAGCACGGAAATACACGGGTTCGCCTCGCAGAGCTCGAAGTCGGTACGGCATCCGGCCGAAGCCCGTGAGCTGTGGCTTGCTCCCCCACAGTGCGTGGCCCAAAAAAACGTTTCTGCGGCAGTGCAAAGGAGTAGAGCTCGGCTCTCACGCTGTTTTGACGGCGATCGGGAGGCGAGAGTCGCCGAGTCTACGGGTAGTTGAGATTGGGTTTGACTCGGCGGACTTACCACACGGTCTTGTCGCGGCCCATGCATCCCGTAGACAGGGAACCGTTGATTCTACAAGCCCACGGGCTGCGTTCGTGGGCTTGATCTACAGTTGGATCCACGGGGCGCGGCCGTGGCCCCTGGGTTTACGGGATGAATTCCGGGACTCGACCCACGGGCCGCAGCCCGTGGACTTGTGCCCGACGTCTCCGTCTGCGGGATGCACGGGAGCACGGGGCCACTTTCGCCGTGTGCGGCTTTCGTGTATGTAGACCGACACGCTCCAGCGTTGTGCTTCTCCGTTCGTGCGCCATGCTCGTCTTTTTGCTCAAGCGGATAGCGATGGTGCCGCCGATGCTTTTTGCGGTGTCGGTCGTGGCGTTTCTTTGCTTGGAGCTTGTCCCCGGCGACGCGGCGCAGATGGCGGCCGGGCAACTGCAGGATCCGGAGACCATTGCGCAGATCCGTGAGAAGTGGGGACTCGACGAGGACACGAGCCCCGTCGAGCGCTACGGCATGTTCCTCAACAACTTGCTGATTCAGCGGGATGCGCGCAACTTCTACACCGGCGAGTACATCACCGAGGAACTCTTCGAGCGTTTTACCGCAACCGCCGAGCTCGCCCTGGCTGCCATGCTGATTGCCGCCCTGATCGGCGTCAACCTGGGGATTGCCGCGGGGCGCCGCCCCGGGAGCGGGACCAGTGCCGCCTCGCTGGCGCTCGCCTACGGCGGGATCAGTGTGCCCATCTTTTGGCTGGCCATTCTCTCCGTCGGCGTCTTTGCGGTGTGGTTGCAAGTGGTGCCGGCCAGTGGGCGCCTCGACGCCTCGCTCCTTGCGGACTTCGACCCCATCACCGGGTTTTATCTGCTCGACGGCCTGCTCAAGGCGGATATGCGAATTCTCGGCAGCGCGCTGCATCACCTCATCTTGCCGGCGGCGGTGCTCGCGACCATTCCGACGGCCATTGTGGTGCGCCTGACGCGTGCGAGCATGATCGAGGAGTTGCAAAAGGATTACGTGCGCACCGCCCGCTCCAAGGGGCTGCGCGAGGACCGCGTCGTCCGGGGGCATGCGCTCAAGAACGCCGCCATCCCCATTCTCACCGCCACCGGCGCACAGTTCGGCTACCTGCTGACCGGGGCGGTGCTGACCGAGACCGTCTTCGCCTGGCCGGGGCTCGGCTCCTACGTCGTCGAGGCGGCGAAGGGGCAAAACGGCATGGCGCTGATGGGAGGGATCTTGTTGCTCGGCACCATTGTCGTGTTCGTGAATCTGCTCGTGGACGTGTTGTATGCGGTGCTCGACCCGCGGGTGCGCGCCGGGCAGCACAGCAGGCGGGAAGGGGGCACGGCATGAGTGGCGACGAACAGCGCCAGGGGGAGGCGCAAGGTGCGCAGAACGCAAGCAATCCCCCGAACGCGCGCGACGCGGAGGGCGCATCGGCAACGCCGTCCGCAACCGCCGCGGATCCCGGCGGGCCGCTACGGGCGCGCCAGATCGAGGCGCAAGGTCTTGCCGACGAGCCGCCGGAGGCGCCGTTGCCGACGAGGCGAGGCCTGCGCCCCTTTGTGCGTCGGCTCGTCAAGCACCGCCCCGCGTTCGTCGGGCTTTGCCTCGTGTTGCTCTTCGTCGGCGCCGCCGCCCTCGGGCTCGTCTTTGAGATCCAGGATGTTCGCCACGCCTCGCCGGAGCCGTTTCACCCGCCGAGTCTCGAGCACCCCTTCGGCACCGACACCCAGGGCCACGACATGTTCGTGCTCGTCTGCCGCGGTGCGGTCGCCTCGCTGCTCGTCGCCACGCTCGCCGTGTTGATTGCCGTCTTCATCGGCGTGCCGCTGGGAGTGGTCGCCGGCTACTTCGGCGGCTGGATTGACCTCGTGCTCGGGCGAATCATTGATGTGATGATGACGTTTCCCTCGCTCGTGCTCGCCCTCACCATTGTCATGCTGACCGGGCAGAGCCTCAAGAACATCACGATCGCCGTCGGCGTCGTCGGCGCACCGCTGTTCGCCCGGCAAGTCCGCGCCAGCGTGCTCGTCATCCGCTCGCAGGACTACGTCACCGCCGCCCGCGCCCTCGGCTTTCGCCGCATCCGCATTCTTTTCGGCGCCGTGCTACCCAACTGCCTCACGCCCATCCTCGTGCTCGCCACGCTCGGCATTGGTACGGCCATCCTCGACGTTGCCGGCTTGAGCTTCCTCGGCCTCTCCGGGGATCCTTCGCTGCCGGAGTGGGGGCTGATGCTGCAACTCAATCAAAACGACTTCGCGCAATATCCGTGGGTGGTCCTGGCTCCGGGGATTGCCATTTTCCTCACCGTGCTCGGCTTCAACCTTTTCGGCGACGGACTGCGCGACCTCCTCGACCCGCAGGGCCGGCGACGCTAACGGAGCCGGGATGGCCTACGCGGACGGCCTACGCGGAGGCGACACCTTGTACGGCGCCGGTAGGCGAGCCCGCGCGCATACCCCAACACGCGGCAACATCCCTCGAAGTTCGCAGACGCACTCTTACTTTTTGTTGCTTTCTCCCGTGCGGACGAGCGGAAGCCGACCGACGAAGTCGTTGAGCGTGGGAACGCGCGAGAAATGAATGTCGTCCCGTTGCAGGTCGCCTTGTTCTCGGCCCCGGTAGATGGCGAGCTCCCCAGTGCCCAGCGGCGACTTGGCCACCCCACCGCTCGGCAGGCGCTCCTTTGTGCTTGACGAAAGCTGCCCGCTTCGTGAGGGTGGGCAAGGCTCGCTTTCGCGTGGCCTTCGGTCTTTCCTTCGCATCCGTCGAGCGAGCTTCGTCGACGGGGGCAAGGCACATCGGTTCCCAAAGAAGAGGTAGCGTAGATGGTCCTTCGATCGTTCTTGATGATTCCCGTTGTCGTGCTCGTTTCCGCGGCCCTTGGCATGAGCGTTCTCGCGTGCGGAGACTCGGTGCAACAAGAGGCGCTGACCTACAATCAAACGGCCGTTGCGGCACTTCATAAGATTTCAGAAGCCGCCCGCGACTTGGAAAACTCCTTGGTACAAGACAACGACGAGCAACCGGTCGACGGCGAGGTGGCGAACGCGAAACTCAGCGCCTACCAGGAAACCCTCGAGTCCGGCCGCGAAGAAGTGGCAGGAGCCTCGGTGCCGGACCTGGATAGTGCGCGTGAGTTTTCCTCGGCCATTGAGGAGTACTTTCAGTTCCACAGCGAGCGGTATCTCGAAGTCGCCAGCGAAGCCGTCGAGGTCGCCACGTCGACGGACGTCGAGGAAGAACAAGACCAGGCGGCACTGCTCTTCTTCGGCAGCATTGCGGAAGAACGCAGTGAGCTTTGGGATGAGATTACACGAACGCAGCAGACCTTCGCCGACGAGGTCGACATCACGCTCGAGGAACGCGAGTAGGGAACGGCCCGCCCGGAAGCGCCGTGCGAGCATGGAACCGCACCTCACCGCGTGAGGCGTTTCGTTGCGGTGACACGCACTCGGCTGCCGGGGAGGCGGAATAGCGGCTCGTTCTAGGGCGTTGCCTGCTTGACGAACCGAGTGCGTCGGACCGTCGTTGTGCGAGGTGACCTTCCCATGAGCGAGCCGCCCCCGCGTTACATTCGCGTGCAAAATGAAATGGTCGACCTGGAGTTGATCTTGTATGCCGGGATTGCCGAGGACGAGCCGGGGATGGTGATTGTCAAACAGCGTGCCGTTCCGGAGGTACGCCAGTTTGCGTTTCGCACCCCGGAGGCCGCCTCGAAAGCGCTGGATGCGCTGATCCACAGCATGAACAAGTTCGACGCCCACCGGCTCAGATCTCGGGCACCCTCGTCGTGGTCGCACGCGCAACGCGTCGAGGAAGAGGAGTCGGTGGAGTTGGACTGACGCAACCCGACGCCCCTGTTGCCGACCATGTCCGAGAGCTTCGCGAAGCAACAACGAGCGCGTGACCTCTTCTGGCGCCTGCAGGACGAAATCTCCGTTGAGCTCGAAGCCGCCGACGGCGGCCGCTTCACCGAAGATTCCTGGGAACACGTCCACGGCGGTGGCGGCCGCAGTCGCGTGCTCTCCGAGGGGGCGCTGATCGAGAAGGGCGGCGTCAACGTCTCCGCCGTGCATGGGCCGAAACTGCCGGCGAGCATTGCCGAGTCGGTGCCCTCCGGTGCGGAGCAGCCGTTCTTCGCCACCGGCGTAAGCCTCGTCGTGCATCCGCGCAATCCGCACGTGCCAACGGTGCACATGAATTGCCGCTTCTTCAGCGCCGGCGAGAACGTCTGGTGGTTCGGCGGCGGCGTCGACTTGACGCCCTACTACCCGCGCCGCGACGACGTCATCCACTTTCACAAGACGCTCAAGGCCGCCTGCGACGCGTTCGACGAGACCTTTTTTCCGCGCTTCAAACCGTGGTGCGACGACTACTTCCACATACCGCACCGCAAGGAGCACCGCGGCGTCGGCGGTATCTTTTTCGACTACCTTGGCCAGACCGGCAAGCAAAACGACGAAGACGGCCAGGACTTCGAGCGCACGCTCCCCTTCGTCGAGGCCGTCGGCCGCGCCTTCCTCGACGCCTACATGCCCATTGTGAAGCGCCGGCGCGACGAGCCGGTGACGGACGAGCAGCGGTGGTTTCAACTCTACCGGCGAGGCCGCTACGTCGAGTTCAATCTCGTTTACGACCGCGGCACCGTCTTCGGCTTGCAAACCGGCGGCCGCATCGAGTCCATTCTGATGAGTTTGCCGCCGCTGGTG
>SKZP01000091.1 GCA_007127275.1 Planctomycetota bacterium | reverse complement strand
GGAAACGCAAGCGCTCGACGCAGTCTACCGCCAAGGGGGCATTGCCGAAGAGGTGGCGCCGAATTGGGTCGCCATTGACCGTGCTGGCAACCTCGTCGACCCCCGGCGCGCCCTTGCGACCGACTCCGACGCGCTGATTGTTCCGAACCGCATCATGGCGCTGATGCTGGATATCTACCAGGGACGCACCACGGAGCCGCCCCCTGCGGACGAGCAAGGAGAGGATGAGGAGGCACAAGAAGGGGGGCTGCGGATGACGGAGGCCGAGCGCAATGCCATTCAGCGTCTTCTCGCGGGACGCAGCGAACGACTGATTGGCATGGTCCAGGTCAGCGGCGAATCCAGCTCGGGTCAGTTGAATCTTTCGGCGCAGCACGAGAGCCGGCACGTCGCCGCGTTCGTTGCGAACATGATGCTCGCCGCGTTTCTTGCGGACAATGCCCGCCTTTCCATGGAGCGGCTGCGTGACGACGTCCGGGTGCGCGAGCAGCACCTGCAGAAGGACCGCGCGCAGCTGCGCAACATGAAAAATGCGCTCGGTCGTCTCGAACAGGAAGCGAACGAGAAGTTGCTCGAGCACATGGTCTTCGGCGTCTACCCCGCCGTGGAGTTGAACGAAGGAGAATTGCGCCGCGAGCTGAGCCTTGTCGAGAACGAGCAGACGGAGCTTTCACTTCGCATTGCCTCGCTGCACGACGAAGTGGTCTCGCTTGCGCGGCGGCTTCGCCAGTTGTCCTTCCCCTCGGAGAGCGAGATTGTCGAGGAGTTGGAGCGAGAGTTGCGCGCAAGGGACGACCGGCGGGAGTATGATCCCATGCGGGATCCGCGAGTCACTGATGTGGACCGTCGCATCAACAGTCTTGAAATGGCCTTGCGGCGACTCAAACGGGAGATGCACGAGGACAACCCGCAGATTCGGCAAAAGCAGAATGCGCTGGATGTGGCCGAGGAGTACCGGCGCGAGCTCATCCAGGAACGGCGGGCGGAGTGGGAGTACGCGCAGCGCTTCGAGGAGCTCGACGGTGTTGACAATCCCGACGGGCTCTCCCCCCGGGAGTTGTACGAGCGCCGCAAGGACGAGGTGATTGCCGAGCGCCAGCGGGAGATTGCGCAGGGGCTTGCCGAGCTGGAGGCGGGATGGCTCGCCGAGTTGGGCGAGGCGCTTGCTTCGGTCGACTCGCTCACGGGGCAGGTACAGGTGACACCGGCGGCGCTTGCGCAGATTCAGCCGCGGCTGCCGACGCCACCGGAGTTCGACACGGACCCGCGAGAGACGCGTGCCTTGTTCATTGAGCAGGATCTGCGCACGAAGCTCGCCCAGCTCGAGTCAGCCGTTGCCCATTGGCTCACCGCGACGCGAAAACACACCGACTTGGCCGCGCAATTGGAGGCGTTTACTCAGGTGTTCTCGCCGGTCGAGACCTACCGCTTCGACGTCGAGGCGTTCGAGCAGCGCGTGCGCTCCAGCGTCACCAAGCTGCAGGATGCCCGCGTCAATGCGACGCGCTTGCCGGATGACTACGAATGGCAGCGCTCGGCGGACCCACGCACGGCGCAGCTCGAAGGGCGCACAATGATCCTCGCGGGAATTGTGCTCGTTGCGCTGCTCGGCGGGCTGTTCGTGGCGCGCCTGTGGGATCTGATCGACTCGCGCATCAAGACCGACCTGCAAGTCAAGGACATTACCAACCTGCCAATCCTCGGGCATCTGCCGGTGCTCTCGAGCAATGAGCGGTTTATCCGTATCAGCGAGGACGGGCGCATCGCCGGTCGTACAGTGGCTGCGAATCTGTTCGGCATTCTCGGCTCGAACGTGCGCCATGCGGTCGGCTCCGGAGAGAGCCTGTCGCTGTGCGTCACCTCGGCGGTGCCGCGCGAGGGCAAGTCGCTGATCTCGTATGACTTGGCCTGCTACTACGCCATCGAGGGGTACCGTACCTGCCTGTTGCTCGCCGACGTGCGCAACCCGGCGACCGAGGTGTTTGGCGACCTTGAGCACACGGTCTCGACCGGCTTCGTTCAACACCTCAAGAACCCCGGAGAGGTCAGCCTCGACGAAACGCTCTACTCGACCGGCATCGAGACCCTGCACGTCTGGTTCCCGGGGCCCATCTCGACGACGCCGGTTCGACTGTTCGACGAGACGCGTTTCCCGCGCATGCTCGCCGAGCTCAAGGAACGCTTCGACATTGTCGTCGTCGACTCCCCGCCGGTGGTTCCCGTGGCCGACGGCACGCAGATCAGCCGGCACGTCGACGGAACGCTGCTGGCGGTGCGCGTCGGCTACGTGCTTAAGCGCGACCTCGCGGCCACGGTGGAACGGCTGCGCTTCAACGGGGCACCGCTGTTGGGTGTGGTGGTCAACGCCGATCCCACCTACCGGCAGCGCGCCTACTACTACTATTATCGCCGTGACCACGCGACCGCCGCGCTCGGCAGCGGCTCGTCCGAAGCCGTCCAGCCACTCGGCGAGGGAGAGCGCGACGACCAGGCACCGCGCGAAAGCGAGAGCGAACCCGAGCCGGCGACCGTGGCGGCAGCCACGACGCCGCTCGACCCGTATGGGAGCAACGGACAGGCCCGTCGGTTCGCGAAGCGCCAGGAGAGCAGCGGCACCCTGCCCCTTCCCTCGAGCAACGGCAGCTCCGGGTCGCTCCCCTCGCCAGATGACGACTACGACGACGACGACAGCCGGGATTTCCAGCGCTGACTCCCCCTTTGTACGAGTTGGAAGGAGATTGATGCCGAAACTGGAGCGTCACGAACGAGTCTGTGCAAGGCAAGGTCGTGGCCTTTACGTCGAGCAACGGAGAGACGGCAACGGGCCGCGCAGTCTCTCTGATTCGGCATTGATTTTCTGAGGGCTCCAAACACCCGGCGTCGCCGCACCCCTCGGTGACACGGCAACGAAACACTGACGGGTACGTATCCGCGTGTTGTGAACGCGGTACGCACCGCGGACTCCGGGCGAGCGCCTCGCCGCGAACGCCGTACATGTTGCATTCGCCATGAGCCACCACGACGACCAGCTCTTTTTCGACGCACTCAAACAGCACAGTCACTTGCCCCGCGAGGCGCTCGAGGCGGCGTGGAACGACTACCGCGAAGCCCGCGAGCGGGTGGCTCGCGAAGCGTTGGAAATGGAGCCGTCGCACGCGCAACCGGAAGGTGCCGGCCAGGCCTTCACGAGCTTTGCTGACTTTCTCGTGCAGCTCGGCCAGATCAGCGAGGCTCAACGCGCCGAGCTCGAGGCGACGGCACAACAAACCGCCGACGTGCCGTCGGGCGTCCGTGACGCCAAAGCCTTCGACGTGATGGACCCGACGTTGCCGCGGCGGCGGCCCGGTTCCTCGACGGCGGAGTCTTTCGAGGACGCCGAGGTCTTGCAGAGTGGCAGCGGCACGGACGACGACTCGACGGACGACGAACCGTTCGGGACGGAGTTGGAGACGGATGCGACGTTGCCACGGCACGCGTCACGTGCGGGGGTAAGCTCCGAGCGCCGGGGGGCGCATGAGGGCGCGGAATCTCTCGCTCGCTTCGACGGCGACGCAGGCGAGGAGGAGGACGACGAGGTTGCGCAGGCGACGCTCGAGGCGGAGCCTCCGGAGATTGCCCGCGAAAACGTTGCGCCGGGTGCGGAGTGGGGGACGGAGGCGACGCTGCCTCGCCACGCCTCTCGGGCGGGCACCAGCTCGGAGCGCCAGCTCGCGCAGCCAACAGCCGGCTTTGACGGCGACGCAGGCGAGGAGGAGGACGAGGTTGCGCAGGAGACGCTCGAGGCGGAGCCCCCGGAGATTGCCCGCGAAAACGCGCCAGGGGTGGCCGACTCGGCAGATGCGGATCTGACGGTGCCGCGGCGCAGTCGTGGCGGGGCGAGTCAGAGTGGTAGCACGCCGACGGTCGCCGAATCCTACACCGGCTCGGATGTGCCGGGGCAACCCGGCGAGAGCGGCCTTGGCGCGTTGGACGTACTGGATCCGACCGTTCCGCGTCGTGGTGCCGGCGCCTCGGCCAGTGGCTCGGACTCGGCGACCTTTGGCCTCCCGGAGACGGCCGGCCCAACGGCCGAGCAGGATACGCTAGAGGCCATTGGCGACGACGACTTCGGACACACGGGGTTGTTGCCGCGCCGTCACGGAGCGGCGCCGGTGATGCTGCCGACGGGCTCGAAGAGCGACTCGGCCGCCGGCGACGACTCGACCCACCACGTGGGGCGCTACCGCATTGTCGGCGAACTCGGCCGCGGCGGCATGGGCGCCATTCTCGTCGGGATGGACCGTGAACTGGGCCGCGAGGTCGCCGTCAAGGTGATGCACGACGCGCGCGACGACGAGCAGGTCGTGCGCTTCCGGCGCGAGGCGCAGATCTCGGGTCAACTCGAACACCCGAACATCACGCCCGTGTACGAGCTCGCCCCGAGCAAGGCGGAAACCAGTTACTTCACCATGCAGGTCGTGCGGGGCGACTCGCTGACCAAGAAGCTTAGCACACTGCGCAAAGCGGTACTTGCCGGCAAAGGCGACAAGAGCTTTCCGTTGCAGGAGCGGCTCGACGTCTTCAAGAAAATTTGCGAGGCGATGGCCTACGCGCACAGCCGCGGCGTGCTGCACCGCGACCTGAAGCCGGACAACGTAATGGTCGGTCAGTTCGGCGAAGTGCACGTGATGGACTGGGGGCTTGCACGCCTCTTCGGCGAGGATGCGCAGGAGGAGGAAGCCGACGGCCTCGACAGCGAGGCACGCGAACAGGCCGTGGCCGACTACGCGGAGCGCGTCGCACAAGGGGAGGAGCCCGGCGCGAGTTCCAGCCAGGTCTCCACCTCGCGGGTCGCACCGACGCAGCGCCTTGACGCCGCCTACCAAACCATTGAAGGGGACGTCATGGGCACGCCGAGCCACATGGCTCCCGAGCAGGCCCGCGGCGAGGTCTCGACGCTGGATGCGCGTACCGACATCTACTCGCTCGGCGTGATCCTGTACGAGATGCTCACGCTGACGCGCGCCTTCGAAGGCAAAGACGTGCGCGAGATGCTCGAGCGCGTCAAGAACGGGGACTTCCTGCCGCCGCGCGAAAAAGTCGCCCAGGACAAAAAGCTTGCCGAGGCAGGCCACCGCGTGCCGGCGGAGCTCGAGGCGGTCGTGCTGAAAGCAATGGCGACGAAGCAGGACCGTCGCTACGCAAGCTGCGAGGAGATGCGCGCCGACATCGACGCCTACCTCACCGGCCGCGCCCTCGAAGCGGTGGACTACTCCTTCCTCGGCTTGCTCGCCAAGTTCGTACAGCGTAACAAGGCGGCCGTGGCCGGCACCGCTGCGGCCATTTTGCTCGCCGTGGGCGTCGCCGCGGGGTTGATGGTGTATACGGAACGGCAAACGGCGCAACAAATTGCCGAGTTGCTCGAGGAAGCGGACGAATACCTCGAACGCGCCCAAGGGACCTTCGGGCAGCACGTGGCCTGGCAGGAGCAGGCGTTCGAGCCAGAGTTGGTCAGCCACACCCTCGAGGGCTTCGACGAGGCGGAGGCGCAGATTGGAGAGGCGCACGACCTGTTCAGCCGCGTCGCCGGTCTCGACCCGGGGGACACCGAGATGCTCGACGGACGCGAGCGCGTTCAGGGCCTGCTCGGCGAGATTCGCGCACAGCGCACCCTCGTCGAGTCGCGCGAGGAACAGATCCGTGCGGAGCGCGAAGAGGAACTGCTGCGCCGCTCGACCGCCCTTTCCGAGCGGCAATCTCGCCGCGAGGAGGCGCACGAGAATGCCGAGCGCGCCGAGCACCTGCTCGCTGGGGCCAACGAGCAGTTTCGCGAAGAGCTCTCCCGCCTGCACGAGGCCGAGGACCGTGATACGCGCGACGGGATCCGCCAGCGTGTCTTTTCCGTCTTCGAGGATGCCCGCGCCCAGACTCGCATTGCGGAGAGCAACTTGCCGCAGATTTCGCGCGAAGATCCGTTCTACGGCGACGAGGAATTCGCCGAGGTGCACGCATCCATCACCACCCTGCGCGAAACGGTTCGGGCGCTGGAGAAGGAGATTCAGGGGGAGCGCGACGAGGCGTTGGCGACGTGGACCGCGGCCGAAGGAGAGATTGCGCAGCGGCAAGCGGCAAGCCGCAGCTTCGAAGCGGCCGAGAGGCTCTACGCGGCGGGAGAAAAGGCGATGGAGGAGGAGCGCCTCGACGCCTCCTTTGCGCACCTGCTGGATGCGCTCAACGACTACGCGCAGGCGGTTGCCCAGTACGAGGGGCTCACCGGTACAGAAGCCGAGTTCGGCGCGTCGGTTACCGGGATGCTAAACACGTTGCACATGCTTGCCAGGCTCGCGATGGAAAACAACGAGTTCCACGTGGCCACGATCTGGATGGGCAAGATCGACGAGACGCTCGAGCTCAACGAACAGGTCGACGAAAGTTTTCGCGTCGACCTTGGCGACCTTGCTGGCGAGCTTGAAGCCGCGAAGGAGGAGCTTGTGCGTCTTGAAGCGACGAACCGCGACTACGGCAGCGCCCGCACGGCAGGAGATGAGCGCTGGGAGAGGGGAGAGTACAGTGCCGCGGCCGGCGCCTATGAGCGCGCCATTGAAGCGGTCGCCGAGATTCCCTCCTTTGCCGAGGACGTGGAAGAGTTGCGCGAGCGCGTCTACGAGGCGCGAATCCGCGAGCAGTTGCTGGAGGCGGAGGGTCACGCCGAGGTGGGTCGCTACCTTGCTGCACGCGACGCCTTCGAAGCCGCGCTGGAGTTGGCCGCCGACGACGACGCCCAGCGCAACGACATCTCCCGCCGCAAACAGCAAATGATCGACACGGCCCTCGCGACCCTGCTCGAAGCGGCGCAAAGCCGTTTCGAGGAGGACACCGCCGAGAGTCGTGCGCGCGCCCGCGCCCACTTGGAGACACTGTTGGAGCTCGACGGCACGCACGCCGAGGGGCAAGACCTGATGGCCGAGTTGATTGCCCGCGAAGACTTGCCGAGTGGCTTCATCTTCGTACGTGGGGGCAACGCCGTGATTGGCAACGACGACGAGGACTTTCGCAACTACCCGGCCCGCAGCGTCGAGGTCACCCCCTTCCAAATCGGGGCAGCCGAGATC
>SKZP01000269.1 GCA_007127275.1 Planctomycetota bacterium | reverse complement strand
GCCGAGTTTCGGCACCGTGTCGCCGAGGTCGTTGTCGTGCGCGATGTAATAAATGAGGGTCCACTCGCGCAGCTTCGCCTCCGCCTCCGTCGCGGCGAAGCCGTCACGCGGCCGCTCGCCGAGGCGAGGCGCGCTTTCCCCCGGAGGTGCCGCGACGAGGAGTACAAACGAAAGTGCCAGCAACGTAGCAAGCCCCCCGCGGACACGCCCACCCCCACGCTCACGCCCACCACTGTCTTCCCGTTGTCGCGGGCGCGCTCGGCGGTGCCGCGTGGCCGCCGGTGGCACGGCTCGACGAGGCGAAGCCACCGCTTCGTTGCACACCTTCCGTTGCCGCGCACCGCCTTCGCTCGCAGCGCAAACCCGGGACGTACCTCTCGAGCGAGCCGGTACATCCGCCGCTCGCCATTTGTTGCAAGAAGGAAGCAACATCAGGAACACCGTTGCTGGGCGTGGCTACGGATGGAGGCGAGTGCGCGCTTGCCACCACGCACCCGAACACGTTGCGCCTATTCGGCAAGCAGGGTGTCGCGGGCGTCGAGAAAGCGTTGCTCGGTGCGCTCGAGGAAGCGGTGCTGGGCGCGCGTGTCGTTGTCGAGCACGAACAACTGGATCAGTCGGTCGAGGTCGACCGGTTCGTAGGTCTCGACCTCACTGACGGGTACCACTTGGTCGGTGCCGACCCGCAACTCGAGTTCTTGCCGAAACCGGAAGACCCCTGTGGGCCGCCGTCGTTCTTCGTAATCCGAAAGGAAAACTCTTGATGTATCCGGTCGCACGGTCTCGCTGTAGTGCGGCACGAGCAACTCCACCGTAAGCGGCACGGCGAAGTTCCCTTCGTAGCCGTGGGCAAGCGAGACGGCAAAGGTCCGCGCAAAGCCGGGGCGCCCGCCGGGCGGCACCTCGCCTTTGCGTTGCGCGTCGCTCGGGGTGTAGACGTCGGCAAGGCGGCTCTCCGAGCGCAGCCGCATCCGGGACTCGCGCAGCGCGTAACTCCCCAGGTTGCGCGCGCTGAGCCGCACCTCGACGGTTTCCCCCCACTCGGCAATGCCGTTGCCGTTGCCGTCGGAGTGGCCCCAAACGTCGTCGACGAGATCCTCCAATTCGAACTGCACCGGACCGAAGCCGACGTTCGAGACCTCAATGTCGCGGATGGGCCGGTACACCGGCCGACCGTCGGTCAACGCGTTGAGCCGGCTGTCCCCGACTTCGAGGAACAACTCAAGCGAGTGTCGCTCCGGAGCATCCGGGGAGACGTGCACGAGAAGCGTTCGCTGAAGCGCCGCCTCTTCGTTGGGCTCCATGGTCGGCACCGGCAACTCGCGATTGATCACCGTGGTGTACTCGTCGTAGGTGTACGCGTAGGCCGAGGAACTCATCCGCGGCATGGAGGAGGCGTTGGTGATGCTCACCTCGAACTCGAGCAACTGCCCGGCGTTGGCCTCGCCGTTGTAGCCAAGGGGGTGGCCGACCGGCGCGTGGTCGCGGACCAGGTTAACGTCGGTGACGAAGAAGCCGACGTCGGGGTGATCCTCGGCGGCCCATTCCTCCATCACGTCGCGGGGTACCGGCGGCTCGAGGCGGGCAAGCTGTCGCTGTTGCCGGGCAACGCGCTCCTGGCGGCGCTGGTCGCGGGCCTCGACGCGGCGGCGCTGCACGGGGTCGTGCTGCAACGCCACCTGTTCGACCTTTTCCCGCCGGTAGGAGCGCAGCGCCTGCTCCGCCTCCCGTACCACCCGCGGATTCACGTCGGATACCGACACCGTATACAGCGGCACAAGCGCCTCCGGCGGCGCAAGCACCGAAAGGCCTCGGACCGCATACGTGCGCACCAGGTCGTCCTCCGACTCAAGCCCGTCGAGCAAGCGCGGCACATCCTGCGGACGCGGATTGTGCGACATCTCCGCATACTCCAACTGCTCGGGACTGGCCTGGAGCGGCGCCGTTTCCCGCTTCTCGTCCACCGGCTCGGGATCCGAGGAGCACGCCAACAGTGCGAAACTCGCCACCCAGGCGGCGCACACGGCGAAGACACCGCGGCACGGCAACGACGAAATCAATGACGACGGTACGGTCATGACGCTGATGGAGCAGGAGAGGGGTACAAAGCAGTGGGAGGCAGTTGCGCGGCGTAACGGTCCCACATCATATCATTCCCTGCAAGAAACGACTGTCCGTCGCCCGTGTTTGCTTCGGCAACGTTCCCGCGTTGCCGGTCGCGTCGGCCGGGACGGAAAAGCCTTCGTTGCCAAGCCATGAACACCGCACTCACCCAATCAGTCGCCGACTCGCTGTAGTCGTACCTCGACCTCGTCGGTCACATCCGGCTGCTCGGGCAAGGGACCGAAAATGCGGTACCGGGAAATGCGCACCCACTCCACTTGCGGCACGACCCCCGGGCTGCGCGCGGAAAGCTGTAGCCGCGCAACCCGCAACGGCTCAGCAGCCTCGAGCGAACCGTTGCGCTCTCCGGGAGCCACCCCACTCGCGTCCTGTCGCGGCACGCACAGCACCCGGAACTGCCCGCGACCGAGGTGTGTCGCGTCGTACTCGAGGCGCATCGTATCCGGCAACAGCGAAGTCAATTGATGCATCTCTAGTTGCTCGACGTCGTATTCGACAAGCATTTGCATGCTGGCGAACTCCGCATGACCGGCCTCCAGGACAATCTCCACCTGCAACGGCTGCTCGTACCTACCCGCCGGCTCGTCATGTACAGCTTGCGGTGCCTCGCACGCGACGACGAAGACGGCACCCGCCCCTAGCAGTACCGCAACGCATCCGAGCACGAAGCGGCACGGCACGCACGCAGAAACGCCGCCGCGGATGTGCGTTCGCGGCCTTCCAACGCGAATGCAGTCGTACAAACGGAGCATGACGGCGAATCCAAGCCAACGAGGCACGCCAACAAGCGACACAAAGCTCCACCATACTCGAAGATTCGCCGCCACTCCAGCTACGGCAGTCTCAATTTGCGTTGCCGAGGACTCGTCGGGAGCTGGCAGGAATCTTCTTCCGAACGTTGAGCGTCCCGAATCTCACAGGTTTGTGTACGTACGGGTCTACCGGTAGGGCTGTCGGCGAGGAGGCACGGGTGGGTTGCGGCCGTAATGTCCGAAGTCCGCAGTGCGCCTGCCGTTCATCCGTTCGCGCAACCGTCACGCATGACCGCTCCTCATCACATGTGCTGGCTGGGTGGCGCACCTGCGGGCTGCACCGGCTTGCCGAGCCGGCGGGCCTCTTGGACCTCCAAGGGGTAGCGCGCCTCTTCGAGCGCGGCGCCGAGACCGTCGGCCATACGCACAAAAAAGGAAAAGGCGCCAATCACGAGCATCATGTCGAGAATCATCCGTTCGGTCATCCCGAGTGCGCGCAGCGCATGCAAGTCCTCCTCGCTGGCCACGGCGGGCGTTACCGCATGGCGGGCCGCGTAGTCGCACATGGCGCGGTCCAGCTCGCGGAGGTCCGCCGTGCGGTAATCTTCCTTGAGCAGCTCGGCGGTCCGCTTATCCCCGCTCTCGGCCGCGAAACTCGCGGCGTGGTGCGTCTTACAGTAAAAGCAGTCCGCGCTTGCGGCGACAACGGTGGCAATCATTTCGCGCTGCGCCCGGCTCAACGGCGAATCCCCGAACATCACCGCCTGGTACATCTGCATGTACCCACGCAGCGCCGCTTCGTTGAGCGAGCCGACACGAATGATCTCGGCGATATACCCGGCCCGCTTCAGCGCACTGTCGTAGATTCGCTTCAAACCGCCGCTCGCCTCCTCGGGGGGAACCGTTTCAATCCAGGCCATATGACACGGCTCCTGCAGGACGGGAACGTGGAACTACAAGACGTAGACCGCAAATGTAGCACGGCGCGGGCCCTCTGTGCAATTTGCTGTCGAGCGCGGATGTGCCGCCCGCTTATGTTGCGCCACAAACGAAACCGCCCGCGCATGGAGGTCCGCAATTTGAAGCCCCCGGGCTGCAGCCTGCAGCGCTGCAGCCCGGGGGTCCCACGCGGTGATGGGTCGACCCACGGGCCGCGGCCCGTGGGCTTGGGGAATGCGCGCCCGGCATGGGCGCTGACTTGGAGGTGAAATTCCTCTCCCGAGCAGGCCACTGTGAGGGAGGGGAAACACAAAAGCGGGAGGGGACCGTCGGCATCGCCCCGGCGCCTTGTTACCAACCCTTTCTGATGCCGCTGCAAACGGTGTGGGGGGTGGTCGCTAGATAGGCGGTTGCGCTGCCGGTGATGACGACGCGACCGGCATCCGGCGGCAGATACGCGGCGCGGCCTTTCTGCACGGGAAGCGTGCGAGCGCTTGCGTCGGTCAGCGTAAGGTGGCCGTGGGTGACGAGCACGACCGCGGGAGCGCCGGCCAGCTCCTCCGGCAGCGTCGCCTCGCCGTTTGCCTCGAGGCGGTAAAGCGCGAACTCCTCGGCGTTTGGGGTGAGGTAACGGAAAAGCCCCGGCGAGACTCGTTGCGTGGCGACCGGTTGCGCGCCGCCGGGCCGGAACGAGAGGATGCGCAACAACTCGGCAACGTCGACGTACTTTTGCGTCAAGCCGCCGCGCAAGACGTTGTCGCTGTTCGCCATGATTTCGACGCCGACGCCCTCCGCGTAGGCGTGCAACGTCCCCGCAGGAAGAAAGAGCGCCTCACCGGGTGCCAGTTCAACGAGATTGATCAGCAAGGTCAGCACCACGCCGGGGTCGTGGGGGTACCGTTGCGCAAGTGCCGGCACCCAGGCACACGCGGTGGCGAACGGACCGCTCGGTTGGCGAGCGACGTAGCTCGAACAAGCTCGGGCGGTCTCGGCAACCAGGTGCGCGCAGCGCTCGGCCGGTAGCGTCAACAGTGACTGGGTCGTTGCCGAGAGTAGCGTTGTCGCATCTCCCTGCGCCGTCGCCTCTGTCGTGTCGTGAAGCGGGGCACACGCGTCCTTTAGTGCGGCGCAGTCCAACTCGCGCAGCAACGTGCACGACTCGCCCGGCTCGCGGAAGCCACACCAGGCGACGAAACGCGTCAACGCGCAAATCAGCTCCGGCTTGTGCCGCGCGTCCTTGTAGGTGCGCTCCGGGGCATCCCGTGGCACACCGGCCGCCTCTTCGCGAGCGAAACCGGTCGTCGCCTGCGCCTCGCTGGGATGCGCCTGCAGGCTCAACGGCTGCGCGCAAGCGAGCACCTTGAACAAAAACGGCAACTCGCCGGCAAAGCGCGCCGCCACCGCCTTGCCCAGCCAGCGCTCGGGGGCGGCGGCAATGCACGCATCCAACCCCTGACCCGGCACGCCATGCTCGTCACACACACACGACGGGGCCAACGGATGCGCCCCCATCCACAACTCCGCCTGTGGAACCGCGCTCGGTGCGGGCTCACCCAGCAGCTCCGCAAGCGCGGTGTGCGAACCCCAGGCGTATTCACGAACAGGGTTGTGCAAAAGATACATGCTTACGTACCGAAAGCTGCGGGTGAGACAGGTGCTAGGCCGCGCGGCAGTGCCGAACGGGGAACGCGCATTCGTGCGAAGTTGCGGCTGTGCATCACCGTGAGGATTCGGCGCAGGGCACGTTTGTTTGCGCGCCGCGTGCCCATTCGCGGAACGCGCGCCGCACAGCCCCGCGGCTACCAGGCCGCGGACGAACTCGCGTTTCCGTAGCCTCGAAGGCGCGGCAGAGGGTAGCCCAGGGCGGAGGCTGTGAAATTTCGCGGCGGGCGCACGACCCATCTGCCTTCGACCACGGCGCGAAACGTCGTTGCCCGCACTTACTTGTCGAGCATCCGCACCCAGCCGAACGGGTCGGGCTTCGCGCCCATCTGGATGCCGGTCAACTCGTCGAAGAGGTGCTGACTGACGGGGCCAACCTTGTTGTCGTTGATCACCACCGTCTCCTCCTCGGTGACAATTTTGCCGACCGGCGAGACGACGGCGGCGGTGCCGGAGCCGAAGACCTCGGTAATCTCGCCGCTCTTGATGCCGCTCAAGACTTCGTCAATGGCGACTTGCCGCTGCTCGACCTCGTAGCCGAGCTTCGGCGCAAGCTCAACGAGCGACTCGCGGGTCACGCCGGGCAGAATGGTGCCGGTCAGCGGCGGGGTGACGAGCTTGTTGCCGAAGGCGAACCAGATGTTCATGGCGCCGACTTCCTCGACCCAACGGTGCTCCTTCGCATCCAGCCACAGCACCTGGGCACAGCCTTTCTCCGCGGCAATGCGCCCGGCAAGGAGGCTGCCGCCGTAGTTGCCGCCGGCCTTCGCCTCGCCGGTGCCACCCGTTGCGGCCCGCGTAAACCGCTTGTCGACAAGCAGGCTTACCGGGTTGAAGCCCTCCGCGTAGTAGGCACCGACCGGCGAGAGAATCACGAAGAACAAGTACGTATCCGAGGCGCGCACCCCGAGGAAGGGGTCGGTGCCAATCATCGTCGGCCGGATATAGAGGCTCGTGCCGCGCTCTTTGGGAATCCAGCGGCGGTCGACACGAACGAGCTCTTCAATTGCTTGCAAGGTGACGTCCTCGGGCACGCGTGGCATGCACATCCGCTCGGCGGAACGGTTCATCCGTGCAATGTTGCGGTCGGTACGAAAGAGGCGTACCTGCCCGTCCTCTCCCACGAAGGCTTTCGTGCCTTCGAAGATTTCCTGGCCGTAATGAAACACAATGGTCGCCGGCTCGAACTCGAGCGCACGGTAGGGCTCAATCTTCGGCTCGTGCCACCCCTTCTCGGGGTGGTAGCGCATGGTGAACATGTGGTCGGTGAAGATGCGTCCGAAGCCGAGGCTGCTCGAGTCGGTGAACAGCGGCTTGCGTTGCTGCTCCGGAAGCGTCTGAATTGCAATCTCCATGCCGAGTCCTCTCCGTGGATTGAAGCTCATACGAGCGTGGCCATACCCGTGCCGGCAAGCGCCGGCTTGCGCGTCGCTCACGCGGTGTCTGCATCGCCACACCACCCTAGACCGCCTGCGTGACCTTGCCAACCGCGAAACCGACCCCAATTCGTCACCCCGCGAGTACGCGCACTTCACGTGCCGTGGGCGAACACGGAATGCCCTCCGAACCCTCGCGAAACCGGACGTCGTTTGGAATGCGAAAGCCGACGGGCTTCGCCCGCACGCCGTTTGGT